>NZ_JBASOH010000120.1:0-45561 GCF_049658005.1 Azovibrio sp.
GTTCGCCTCACCCGAGCCAGACCCGGCCATGCAGACCTGGTGGCTGGCCGTGCAGCAAGATGCTGTGGTATGGCGGCGAGACAATGAGCGGCTAGAGTTTGCTGCGCGCCCCTGGCAGACCTGACCCCCAGAAAGCACAACGCCCAGCGGAACGAATCGGGTGGGCGCAGTGATCAGCGGTATGGGAAGAGCTGACCTTGTGGCATGCCACCGCTTATGTGGGTTTTGGGGGGCAGGTGATTTTTTTCGAAGCGGCTACTGGAGCAACAACTGGGGCAACAACAGGAGCAACAACAGGAGCAACAACAGGAGCAACAACCGATAGAGATCCTTGAACATCAGGATGGTGTCGCGCACCTTCTGACTCTGGCGTTCTTTCTTTTCCGAGAGGCTCTCGATGAAGCCGGTACGCGGGTAAAAGTTCAGCACCGCCTCCTGATTGACCGCATCAACCGTGGGCAGTCGCACTGCAAACGGGGCGGTGGAGACGATGCTGCAGATCAACGGCGTCGCTGAGCGTTTCAACCGAACGTTAAAGGAACAGGCCATCCACGGCCGCGTGTTCAAGAATGTCGAGGCGGTCCGCGCCGCGGTCACTGAGTTCAAGGATCGTTACAATCGCCACTGGCGCCTCGAAAAACCGGGCTTCATGTCACCCCTCGAAGCCCGTCAGGCTCATGCCATTGGAAAGGTAGCCTGAGTTGCAAAACCGTGTCCAGGCAATCCGAGCCGGCACACACTAACTGACCACCGGGCGGGTGATGAGGAGTCTCGTGGGATACATCAGATTCCCTTGACGGAGTATTCCATCAAAGGTATATCGAACATATGAATTGGGTTGTCGAATACACCGATGAGTTCGGTGACTGCTGGAGCACGCTGTCCGAGGCCGAACAGGAGTCGCTGGCAGCCTCAGTGCAGCTACTCGAAGAACGTGGACCGAATTTGGGTTTCCCGCATAGCAGCGGAATCAACGGTTCCAAGCACAGCCACATGCGTGAGCTCAGGACGCAACACGAGGGTCGCCCTTATCGGACGCTTTATGCCTTTGACCCTCGCCGCCGTGCGATTTTGCTGATCGGTGGCGACAAGACTGGAGATGACCGCTGGTACGACGTCAATGTGCCGGTGGCGGACCGACTCTACGACGAACATCTGGAACAACTTCGAAAGGAAGGGCTGATCAATGGCTAAAAAATTCGCTGATCTGCGCGCTCAAATGTCACCTGGATCGCGCGCTCGGGCCGAAGCCAAGGCGCAGGCCATGCTGGCAGAAATGCCGCTCAACGAACTGCGTCAGGCGCGTGGGCTGTCGCAGAAGATGCTGGCCGAGGTGCTGCACGTTCAGCAGCCCTCCATTGCCAAGATCGAAAAACGTACGGATATGTACCTCTCCACGCTGCGCAGCCACATTGAGGCGATGGGCGGTGAGCTGGAAGTGGTGGCGCGCTTTCCCGACGGTGTGGTGAAGATTTCCAACTTTTCCGAATTGGGCAAAGCCACGCCGGCTTGAACCAGGCCCAGAAAGCACAACGCCCAGCGGAACGAATCGGGTGGGCGCAGTGATCAGCGGTATGGGAAGAGCTGACCTTGTGGCATGCCACCGCTTATGTGGGTTTGGGGGTCGGCGTGCAAATATTTTCGGTCACCAGGACTCCGGCTTGCGCAACGCCGAATGAGGAATGTGCTCGGGCAACTGGGCATTTCTCAGATACACGGGACTCAGCGGTTTGGACCAATGGGCATGCCGCGACAGGTCGGTCGAGATCCGGCGGTGATCATCACCAGGAATCGGTGCAACCAGCCCCAAACGAATCTCGGGATGATGCCGCCGCACCGTTGCCAGCGCAGCTTCCAGGTCCGTGTCGTTGCTGCACACAACGGCCTGGTCGCAGGCACCAGTCCAGGCACCCGCGATCAAATCCGCCGCGAGGTTGACGTCGGTTTTCTTTTCATTGAAGTCGTACACCTGCACCATCTGCAGGTCGGGCGCTTCGGCAATCGGTTTGACCAGTCGCTGAAATGGCGTCGTGGCAATGATCTTGCCTTCGATGATGGTGATCTGCGTCGGGTACATCTTGCGCAGTGCCTGCAGGTAGCGTCGTTGGCGTTGGGGTGTCTCCTGGTCATCGCACATCCGGCCCAGCACCGGCGCCGTGTAGTAGCGGACTTCGACCAGATCAGCCTCGGGATCAAGGACGTGGTCGCGAAAGAGGGCGAACAAATCCAGCTACTTGAGCGTGGTTTTTCTCAGCAACCCGTAGTACAGGTTGTAGCCATCGACGTAGACAACAGTCCGCAAAAATGCATCTCCAGAAAAGACAAAGCCGCCCGAAGGCGGCCTGTCGCCCCAAGAGCATCTGGCCAAACCAGACGGTCAAAGGGTGAGTCGTGAAAAAATCATACACCAACTTTGCGGTTGTGGACTACTTCACCCTGGAACGGAAGATTGCGACTCAAACTCCAGACCACGACGACGCACTCGCCCATGGCTGTCGCGCCCATAGCCATGGTACCGAGCCCGCACCCCAAGTGCGGCGATGAGGATGCCTTTGCCTTCCTCCCTGGACATGGCCTTGCCGCTCCAGCCCAAGCGTGTTTTAGACTCGCCCGATATTGAAGTCGGGATGACTGCGGATCATGGCGCAGGCTTGTCCCGTCAGTTCCCGGACGGCTGGGGCGGGGGGCGGGAGGATTTGATCAAACGGCCATGGCCGGGCTGCAGCGGCCGGGCGTTGGCGGGATAGAGCCGCGCCAGGATGGCTTCTTGTTCCGCCGAGATCTGCACCGGCTGCTGCAGCACCACCCAGATCACTCCCTCGGTGCAGGGAGGGGTGGTCAGGGAGCCCATGTAGGTGTGATAACCGCGTTGCTCCGGCAGCAGGCGGTTCAGGTCGATGGTCGCGTCAGGCGGCGCCACTTTCAGGTGTTTTTCCAGCGGCAGATAGTTCCAGAGCGTCTGGATCAGGGGATGGGCCTCGCCCTGTTCAAACAGTACGGCCACCACCAGTAGCTCGCCATCATTGGCGCGATGCACCAGATGCGCGCCCATGTCGAAGCCTCGTCCCTCGATCTTTTCCTCGGCCGGATGATGAAAATGCAGGTTTTGCAGCTCGTAATACTTGCCCAGCAAGCTCAGACGGTTGCCCCCGACCTGGACCTCGATGCCATGGCCGTTGTCCTGAATCACGAACAAGGAGGGCTGGTATTCAAAGTGCACCGGCTCCAGGTCGACGACGATGCCGTCACGGATGTCGATGGGCGACTGGCGCCGCCCTTCCCGGCAACTCATGGAGTCCGCGCGCACCTCGGCCCAGTGCTCCGGACCGCCCGGACCTTCATAGGCCCAGGTGGCGGGAGGGGGCGGCAATGACTTGGCGGAGGCGGCAGAAGCTCCCGTGCGGCGGGATGGGGCCGGTTTTTTCGGTGCCGGCGCCCGGCCACTCCTTCCTGCCGCCCCCCGCGCAGGGGAGTTGGCAGGGGAGTTGGCCTGGCGCTGCAGCATGGCCTCGTTGGCGGCATGCAGGGCGGCGGCCGCCGCACCGGCCTTGTCGGCGAGGCGCATGGCCTCACCCCGGATGCCGGGCGGGCGGCAAAGCTCGCGCAAGGTCCGGTCATCGAGCGTGCCGCTCCGCACCGGCATGGCGGACGAGGCGCGCACCTCTTCTTCGCGCAGCACTTCTTCATTCTGGCGGATGAAGCTGCGCTTCAGGGTCTGAGCGGTGCGCCGCTTGCAATCAAAAAGGGTGGTGGTCTGAATCGATTTGTAAGGTTCGCCACTGCGCAGGTCCAGGATTTCCTTGTCGAGCACCATGCGCGCCGTAGCCCGCACTTTGCCGTCCGCTTCGCGCTGGATGCTCGCCGTATCCACCTCGATCGAACGTCCTTTGTCGGTAGCAATCAGGCGCCAGGTGCCGGAAGCCTGGGCCAGGCCCGCCCCCAGGAGGAAACAGAGGAAAAGGAGGGCAGGCAGGGGACGATTCGTTTTCATCGGGAACAAAACTCCAGGGACAAGCTCGGTTTTTCGGCACCAGCGGACAATACCTGATGCCCCGGCAGGTTGTCATGATTGCCTTTGGCGCTGCTTTCCAGTAACTTCGGCCCCTTCGTTAGGGGTGCGAAGTTCCGCCATTTTCGCTGAGAAAAACCCTTTGAACCTGTACGGATCATGCCGGCGTAGGGAAACGAAGCGGTTCAACCGAACTTCCTCCCTCCTTGCCCGTCTCATCCAGCTTGCCGCCCGACCTTCCCGCAAGGAACACCATGAACGCCAAAGAACAATTCACCGCCGCCACCGCCCAGGTCGACGGCGCCGCCATCCAGCCCCTACCCAATTCCCGCAAGATTCATGTGCAGGGTTCCCGGCCGGACATCCGCGTGCCGATGCGCGAAGTCCGTCAGGACGATACCCCGACCGGCTTTGGCGGCGAAAAGAATCCGCCGATCTATGTCTATGACTGCTCCGGCCCCTATACCGACCCGGATGCCCGGATCGACATCCGCTTTGGCCTGCCGCCTTTGCGCCAGGGCTGGATCGAGGCGCGGGGCGACACCGAGGTGCTCGCCGAGCTTTCGAGCGCCTTCGGCCGCGCGCGCCTGGAAAAAGCCGCCGCCGACCCTGATCTCGACGAACTGCGCTTTCCCGGCTTAAGCCGCAAGCCCCGGCGCGCCAAGGCCGGCGCCAACGTCACGCAGATGCACTACGCCCGCCAGGGCATCATCACCCCGGAGATGGAGTTCGTGGCGATCCGGGAAAACCTGAACCGCCAGCAGTATCTGGAAAACCTGCGCAACAGCGGCCCGCTTGGCACGCAACTGGGCGAGAAGATGGTCAAGCTATTGAGCCGCCAGCATAAGGGCCAGGATTTCGGCGCCCGCATTCCGGCCGAGATCACGCCGGAATTCGTGCGCAGCGAGGTGGCGCGGGGCCGGGCGATCATCCCCTGCAACATCAATCACCCGGAGTCCGAGCCGATGATCATCGGCCGCAACTTTCTCGTCAAGATCAATGCCAACATCGGCAACTCGGCGCTTGGCTCTTCCATCGCCGAGGAAGTGGACAAGATGACCTGGGCGATCCGCTGGGGCGGCGACACGGTGATGGATCTCTCGACCGGCAAGAACATCCACGAGACGCGGGAATGGATCATCCGCAATAGTCCGGTGCCGATCGGCACGGTGCCGATCTATCAGGCCCTGGAAAAGGTGAATGGCAAGGCCGAGGAACTGACCTGGGACATCTTTCGTGACACCCTGATCGAACAGGCCGAGCAGGGCGTCGATTACTTCACCATCCACGCCGGGGTGCTGCTGCGCTACATCCCCATGACCGCGAACCGCATGACCGGCATCGTTTCCCGCGGCGGCTCGATCATGGCCAAGTGGTGCCTCGCGCATCACGAGGAAAGCTTTCTCTACACCCACTTCGAGGACATCTGCGAGATCATGAAGGCTTATGACGTGGCCTTCAGCCTTGGCGACGGCCTGCGTCCGGGTTCGATCTACGATGCCAACGACGAAGCCCAACTGGGCGAACTGAAGACGCTCGGCGAACTCACCGAAATCGCCTGGAAGCACGACGTCCAGACCATCATCGAAGGGCCGGGCCACGTCCCCATGCATCTCATCAAGGAGAACATGGACCTGCAGCTCGAATACTGCAAGGAAGCCCCGTTCTACACGCTCGGGCCGCTCACCACCGACATCGCGCCGGGCTACGATCACATCACGAGCGGCATCGGCGCCGCCCTGATCGGCTGGTACGGCACCGCCATGCTCTGCTACGTGACGCCCAAGGAGCATCTGGGCCTGCCGGACAAGAACGATGTCAAGGAAGGCATCATCACTTATAAGCTCGCCGCCCACGCCGCCGACCTGGCCAAGGGCCACCCCGGCGCACAGATCCGCGACAATGCGCTTTCCAAGGCGCGCTACGAGTTTCGCTGGGACGACCAGTTCAACCTCGGCCTCGACCCGGACAAGGCGCGCGAATTCCACGACGAGACCCTGCCCAAGGAATCGGCCAAGGTGGCGCACTTCTGCTCGATGTGCGGCCCGCACTTCTGCTCGATGAAGATCACCCAGGACGTGCGCGAGTTTGCGGCGCAGCAAGGCATCGCCGAAGCCGAGGCCCTGGAAAAGGGGATGGCGGAAAAGGCGGTGGAATTCGTAAAAACAGGGGCGGAGATTTATCGCAAGGTGTGAGCCCATGAACCCGCAACCGGAACAGGCCTGTCGCCCCCATTGCGCGGCCTGTTGCATCGCGCCTTCCATATCCTCCCTCAACAAACCTGCGGGGGTGGCCTGCCTGCATCTGGCTCCGGACCTGCGCTGCTTGCGCTTTCATCACCCCGACCGCCCCGCCTGCTGTTCCGGCCTGCAGCCCTCCCGGGAGATGTGCGGCGACAGCCGGGAACAGGCCATGGTCTGGCTGGCCGATCTGGAAAGGGCGACCCGGCCATCATGTTAGAATCGCCCCCCGCCCTTTTCTGCCGGCTTCGCGTGCCTGCCTCATGGACTTCATCCTTCTCCTCAAAGCCCTGATCCTCGGCATCGTCGAAGGATTGACGGAATTCCTGCCGGTTTCTTCCACCGGCCACCTGATCATCGTCGGCAGCCTGCTCGATTACACGGATGAGCAAAGCAAGGTGTTCAAGATCGTCATCCAGCTCGGAGCGATCCTGGCGGTCTGCTGGGATTTCCGGGCGCGGATCGGCAAGGTGCTGGGCGGCCTTTGCCGTGATCCGGGGCAACAGCACTTCGCCACCTTGCTGATCGTCGGTTTTCTGCCCGCCGCGGTATTGGGCGTGCTGTTTCACGGCGCCATCAAGACCTACCTGTTCAACCCCCTCACGGTGGCCATGGCCCTGATCGGCGGCGGCCTGCTGATTCTCTACATCGAAAAGCGCGCCGCCTTCCCCCGCATCGAGGCAGTCGACGCGATGCGCTGGCAGGATGCCCTCAAGGTCGGGCTGGCCCAGTCGGTCGCCATGTTCCCCGGTGTTTCCCGCTCCGGCGCCACCATCATGGGGGGCATGGTGTTCGGCCTGTCGCGCCAGGCCGCCACCGAGTTTTCCTTCTTTCTCGCCATTCCCACCATGTTCGCCGCCACGTTTTACGATGTCGCCAGGAACTGGAAGCTGTTGCACCTGGCCGATCTGCCGGTCTTCGCGGTGGGCTTCGTGGCCGCTTTCGTGGCGGCCATGCTCACCGTCAAAGCCTTGCTGCGCTTCGTTTCCAGCCACACCTTCGTCGGCTTTGCCTGGTACCGGATCGTCTTTGGCGTGCTGGTGCTGATCAGCGCCTGGACAGGAGCCGTGCAATGGACGGTTTGATCCAATGGACGGTTTGATCCTCTACCTGCACGGCTTCCGTTCCTCGCCGCTGTCCTGGAAAGTCCAGGCCTTGCGGCAGGCCATGGCTGAGCGGGGTCGGGCTGAGCGTCTGCTGGCCCCGGCCCTGCCTCCGGCTCCGGCCCAGGCCATGATCCTGCTGGAATCCCTGATCTGCCAGAGCGACGGCCCGATCACCCTGGTCGGCAGCTCCCTGGGCGGCTGGTACGCGACCTGGCTGGCGGAAAAATACGATCTCGAGGCGGTGCTGATCAATCCGGCGGTGGTGAGCGAACTGGACCTGAGCTCGTTCATGGGGCCCCAGGCCAGCTTGCACGACGACAGCGTCTTCGAATTCACCCCGGCCCATGCCGGGCAGTTGCTGGCGCTCGACATTCCCAGGCCGGATCCGGCCCGCTACCTGCTGTTGCTGGAAACCGGCGACAGGGTGCTGGATTACCGCCTGGCCGCCAACCGGTATGCCGGTTGCAAGCAGGTGATCCTCGCTGGCGGCGACCACAGCTTCACCCAATTTCCTCGCTTCATTCCGCAAATCCTTGAATTCGCCGGTTTATAATCCGGCGATGAACGTACTATTTGAAGAAGACGGCGGTTTCAGGGCCGGCAGCATTTTTGCGGATGGCGACACCTCCTTGCAGGTGGAAATGCCCTCCGGTAAGCGCAGCAAGATCAAGGCGGCCCAGGTGCTGCTGCGTTTTGCCAGCCCGGCCCCGGCCCAGATCCTGGAGCAGGCCGGGGCGCTCGCCACCGAGATGGAGGCGGAATTTCTCTGGGAAGTGGCCGGCGATACGGAATTTTCCTTTCTCGACCTGGCGCGCGACTATTTCGGCCACGAACCCACGGCGCCGGAAGCGGTGTCGCTCCTCCTCGCCCTTTATGCCGCGCCGATCTACTTTCATCGCAAGGGTAAGGGGCGCTTCAAGAAAGCGCCGGCCGACATGCTCCAGGCGGCCCTCGCCGGTCTCGAAAAAAAACGCCAGCAGGCGCTCGCGATCGAAGCCTGGGTCGAGGCGCTCAAGGCCGGGCAACTGCCCGCCGAAATCGCGCCCTACACGGATGCCCTGCTGGAAAAGCCGGATCGCAACCGGCCCGAGGTCAAGGCTTTCGAGACCGCCTGCGCCGAACTGGGCTGCAGCGCAGCACAACTCCTGCTCAAGACCGGCGCCCTGAAATCGCCTTATGAGGTGCATCTGCGCCGCTTCTTGCTCGAGCAGTTTCCCAAGGGCACCGGCTTTCCCGCCGTGGAAACGCCGCCCTGGCCGGATGACCTGCCCCAGGCCGGGGTGCGCGCCTTTTCCATCGACGATGCGGCCACCACCGAGGTGGATGATGCCCTGTCCGTCACCCGCCTGCCGGGCGTGGGCTGGCGCATCGGCATCCACATCGCCGCTCCGGGCCTGGCGATTGCCCAGGGTAGTCCCCTCGATGCCATCGCCCGGGCGAGGCTCTCCACGGTCTACATGCCCGGCGACAAGATCACCATGCTGCCCGATGCCGTGGTGCGCGCCTACACCCTCGAAGGCGGGCGGGACTGCCCGGCGCTGTCCCTGTACCTGACGGTGGACGACAACCTGGAAATCCTGGCGCACGAATCCCGCGCCGAGCAGGTGCACATCGCCGCCAACCTGCGCCACCACGAAGTCGAGCCCTGGTTCAATGCCGGGACCGTCGCTGGCCCCTTGCCGGACGAGCCCTTCAAGGACGAACTGCTGCTGCTCTGGCGCTTTGCCAATGCCTGCGAGAGCCGGCGCGGCAAGCCTTCCGCCGCCCAGGGCTTCAACGACTACAACTTCAGCATCACGGGCGACCTGGCCGATCCGGACAACTGCCGGGTCGAGATCAGCGAAAGGAAGCGCGGCAGTCCGCTCGACAAGCTGGTGGCGGAACTGATGATCGTCGCCAATTCGACCTGGGGCGGCCTCTTGGCGGAACGGGGCATCGCCTGCCTGTATCGGGCCCAGAGCGGCGGCAAGGCGCGCCTGAGCACCCAGCCCCAGCCGCACGAGGGCCTGGGCGTGCCCCAGTATGCCTGGATGACCTCCCCCTTGCGCCGCTATTGCGACCTGGTGAACCAGTGGCAGCTGGCCGCCTGCCTCACCGGCCAGACGCCGCCCTTCGCGCAGCGCTCGGCGGAGCTGTTTGCCGCCATGCGCGACTTCGAACTGACCTATGCTGCCTATGCCGAATTCCAGCGCAATATGGAACGCTACTGGTGCCTGCGCTGGCTGGTGCAGGAAAAACTGCAGCAGAGCGGGGCCACGGTGCGCCGGGACGAACTGGTGAAATTCGACCATCTGCCGCTGATGACCCGGGTCCAGGGCCTGCCGGAGCTGGCCCCCGGGCGCCGCCTGACCCTGCAGATCGACGACATCGACCCGCTGGGCCTGGAAGTGCGCTGCCATCTGCTCGAAGTGCTCCCGGAACGGGAAGCCGTGCCCGAACCGGCGGAGGCGGAGGAGGGGGAGGCAACGGCAGAGGCTCAGGACTGACCCATGTCGAAACGGCCCGCCTTCCTCGCCCAACTCTTCCCCCTGGGCTCCCCTCTGAGCTCCCCCTTGAGCCTTGCCCTGGCCGTCTCCTTCTTGCTGCACGGCCTGCTGCTTTCCCTGTACTTCACCTTCCCCGGGGCCTCGCAGAAGCGGCAGGACAAGACCCTGGACGTGATCCTGGTCAACAGCCGCAGCGCCAGCAAGCCCAGCACCGCCCAGGCCCTGGCCCAGGCGAATCTGGATGGGGGCGGCAATACCGATGCGGACCGGCGCGCCGCCACGCCCCTGCCGCCGACCCGGAAAACCCGCTCCGGCGAGCAGCTCGAACAGATGCAGCGCCGCGTCCAGGAACTGGAAAACCGGCAGCGGGAACTGCTGGCCAAGGCCAGCCAGGCCAGGACCCAGCCGCAGGAAAAAGCGGACGAGCCACTGCCCAAGCCGGCGCCCAGCACGGGTTTCGACCTGGCCGAAGCGGCCCGGGCCATGGCGCGCATGGAAGGCGAGATCAACAAGAACACCGAGGAATACAACAAGCGGCCGCGCAAGAAGTTCATCGGCGCCCGTACCAGCGAATACCGTTTCGCCCAGTACATTGAAGACTGGCGCCAGAAGGTCGAGCGGGTCGGCACCCTCAATTATCCGGAAGCGGCCCGGGGCAAGCTCTATGGCACCCTGATCCTGACGGTCACCCTCGACAAGAACGGGGAAGTGCTGTTCATCAGCATCGACAAGTCCTCCGGGCACAAACTTCTGGATGATGCCGCCCGGCGCATCGTCCAGATGGCCAGCCCCTACGCTCCCTTTCCCCCCGCCATCAGCCAGGATACCGATCAACTCGCGATCAGCCGGGCCTGGACCTTCACCCGCAGCGACAGCCTCGAAACAAAGTAAGCCGCCAGGGCCAGGTGGCGAGAGTAAAATCGCAGGTTCCGCTCACCCCGCACGACGCCCCATGACTTCCCTCTACGCCGTTTTTGGCAACCCCATCGCGCACTCGCTGAGCCCCCGTATCCACCGCGCCTTTGCCGAGCAGACCGGCGCGGATCTTCGCTACGAGGCAAGGCTTGCGCCGCTGGATGGCTTTGCCGCCGCCCTCGGCCAGTTCATCGCGGAAGGCGGGCAAGGCGCCAATGTCACCCTGCCCTTCAAGGAGACCGCCTTTCGCCTTTGCGACACCTTGAGCCCCCGGGCGCGGCGGGCGAAGGCGGTGAATACCCTGGGCCTGGACCGGGGCGGCATCGCCGGCGACAACACCGACGGGGCCGGGCTGGTGCGGGACATCGAAGCGAACCTCGCTTATCCCCTGGCCGGGCGCCGCATCCTGCTCTTGGGCGCCGGCGGCGCCGCCCGGGGCGTCCTCCTGCCCCTGCTCGAAGGCCGGCCCGCCTGCCTTCACCTTGCCAACCGCAGCCCGGCCAAGGCCGAGGCCCTGGCGGCCGAATTCGCCCAGGAGGCGCCGCTGCCGCTCCTGGGGAGCGGCTTCGAGGCGCTCGCCGGCCGGAGCTTCGATCTCGTCATCAATGCCACTTCCGCCAGCCTGGGGGGGGAAGCCCTGCCTCTGCCCGCAGGGTTGTTTGCCCCCGGCGCCCTGGCCTACGACATGATGTATGGCAAGGGCGAGACGCCTTTCCTCGCCCAGGCCCGGCAAGGCGGCGCCGCCCGGTGCGCCGACGGCCTGGGGATGCTGGTCGAGCAGGCGGCGGAAGCCTTTTCGATCTGGCGCGGCATCCGCCCGGCAACCGCGCCCCTGCTTGCCCAATTGCGGTCCGAATTGCGGGCCGGGCCATCGCCCGCCGCGCAGCCCTGAGGCGGTTCAACCTTGCCGCGTCCCATGCCCCGTCCCATGCCCCGTCCCTTTACTCACCCCCTTGCGGCCCTCAAATGGGGGCTGCTGATCCTGATCGGGCTCTTCCTCCTGACGCAGCTCTGGTTTCTGGGCTGGGTGCTGTGGTGGAAGTGGGTGCCGCCGCAGGAAACCCACTTCATGAGCCTGCGCCTTGCGGAACTGCGGCAGAAACAGCCGGATGCCCGGCTCAAATACCAGTGGGTGCCCTATGCGCGCATCTCTCCCCACTTGAAGCGGGCCATCATCGCCGCCGAGGACGCCCACTTCGTCGATCATGAAGGCTTCGACTGGGAAGGCATCCAGAAAGCCCTGGAAAAGAACCAGAAAAGGGGCCGCTTCGTGGCCGGCGGCTCGACCATCTCCCAGCAACTGGCCAAGAACCTGTTCCTCAGCCCGACCAGGTCCATGCTGCGAAAGGGCGAGGAAGCCCTGATCACCCTGATGATCGAGACGCTGTGGGACAAGCAGCGGATCTTCGAGGTCTATCTCAACGTGATCGAGTGGGGCGACGGCGTGTTCGGCGCCGAGGCCGCGGCGCGCCACTACCATGGCATCAGCGCCGCCCAGTTGAATGCCTTTCAGGCCGCCAGGCTCGCGGCGATGGTGCCCAATCCCCGCTTTTACGACCGCAACCGCAACGCTCCGGGCCTGGCCAGAAAAACCGCCATCATCCTGGCCCGCATGGGCGGGGCGGAAATGCCCTGAAACGGCCCTGAAAAAAATCAGCTGATGCTAGAATCCGCTACCTTTTTGCACTGCACCATGAGCCCGCCATGATCGACGACAATCTCTCGGAAGTAGATGAAGTGAAAGATTATCTGGCGCAAGTGCAGACCTTGCTGGCCAAGCACCGGCTGGTCGGCGAAATGGTGCGGCGCCAGGAAATGCCCCGCCATGAGCTGATTGAAGGCATGGTGCAAAAGCAGCACATTTCCGAACTGAAACAGCTGTTCGCCCGCCTGCCCCTCGTGACCGTCGCGCTGATTCTCAGCGCCCTTTCCGAAGAAGAGCGGCTGGTAGCCTGGAAGGAAGTCGAGGAAGAACACCAGGACGACATTCTGGAACTGCTCTCCGACGAAATCCGCGAGGCGCTGGTGGATGACGGGCATCGGCCCAGCAAGCGGGTCATGGTCAATGCCTTCGACCTGCACAACGGTCGCCTGCGCCAGGTCGTGGTGCAGCGCCCCTCCGATTTCGCCAATATCAAGCCGATCTGGGTGGACCTGGTGGCGCCGACCCCCCGGGTGCGGGAATGGGTGGGCAAGCAGTTCGGCATCGAACTCCCCGACCCGGCCAACCTGACCGACCTGGAAGCCAGTGCGCGCTTCTACATCGAAGACGACGATGAACTGCACCTGCACTCGGACTTTCTGCTCGACATGGCGGGCGAGTCGCGCAATGTGGCGGTGGCCTTCATCCTCAAAAACGACATCCTGTTTTCGGTGCGCTCCGAGGAACTCCCGGTCTTCCGTCTCCAGCGCCACCGGGCCCGCACCCACTCGGGCTATGTCGCCGATGCCAAGGACGTGCTGCTCGACCTGTACGCCGCCGATGCCGAATATTCCGCCGATGCCCTGGAAGACATTTATGCCTCCCTGGAAGCGGTCACCAAGCATGTGCTCAGTACCCACCCGACCGACGAAGAGGCCGGGCTGATCCTGGCCGACATCGCCAAACAGGAAGACATCAACGGGCGCATCCGCCGCAATGTGCTCGATACCCGGCGCGCCGTTTCCTTCCTGATGCGCGGCAAGTTCCTTTCCCCGGCCCAGCAGGAAGATGCCCGCCAGATCATGCGCGACATCGAATCCCTGGACGGCCACACCTCGTTCTTGTTCGGCAAGATCAACTTCCTGATGGATGCGGTGGTCGGTTTCATCAACATCAACCAGAATCAGCGCGTGTCGAAACTGACCAAACTCAGTATCGTCTTCATGCCCATCAACATCGTCGCCGGCATCGGCGGCATGTCCGAATTCTCGATGATGACGTCCGGCGTGCCCTGGCCGATCGCCTACGGGGCCCTCACCATCGGCATGGGCATCGTCGGCTGGCTGACTTATCTGGCCCTGTGCCAGGGTGAACGGCGCGAAGCGCGCAGCAAACTCGCCGCCGCCAACGCCAGGGCCCAGAACCGGGCCTGATCTCCCGGACCTTGCCCCTGGCCTCCCCCGGCGCCGCCTGCCGGCCGCCGGGGGAGTACACTTTTCTCCCTGAATTTTCCCTTCGCCCCCATGAAACCCAGCATCCGCCAGAAACTCGAACAACTCGCCTTCCGCCTCGACGAGGTGGATGCCCTGCTCTCCAGCGAGGATGCGGCCCGGGACATGGACCTGTTTCGCAAGATTTCCCGGGAGCGGGCCGAGATCGAGCCGGTCGTGCAGCTCTATGCCACCTACCGGCAGGCGGAAACCGATCGGGAGCAGGCCGGGGAGATGCTGGCCGACCCGGATCTGCGCGAGCTGGCGGAAGAGGAAATGGCCGCCGCCCAGGCCCGCATCCCGGACCTGGAACTGGAACTGCAAAAACTGCTGCTGCCCAGGGACCCCAATGACGAGCGCAACATCCTGCTGGAAATCCGCGCCGGCACCGGCGGCGACGAATCGGCCCTGTTCGCCGGCGAGCTGTTGCGCATGTACAGCCGCTATGCCGAGCGCCAGGGCTGGCAGGTGGAGGTGCTGTCGGCGAGCGAATCGGAACTGGGCGGCTACAAGGAAGTGATCTGCCGGGTGCTGGGCAACGGCGCCTATTCGCGGCTCAAGTTCGAATCCGGGGCGCACCGGGTACAGCGCGTGCCGGAAACCGAGACCCAGGGCCGCATCCACACCTCGGCCTGCACGGTGGCGGTGCTGCCCGAGGCGGACGAGGTGGAGGATGTGCAGCTCAACCCCGCCGAGCTGCGCATCGACACCTTCCGGGCCTCCGGCGCCGGCGGCCAGCACATCAACAAGACCGACTCGGCGGTGCGGGTCACGCATCTGCCCACCGGCATCGTCGCCGAATGCCAGGATGGCCGCTCCCAGCACGCCAACAAAGCCTCGGCCCTGAAGGTGCTGGCGGCGCGCATCAAGGACGTGCAGGTGCGCGAACAGCAGGCCAGGGAAGCCGCGACGCGCAAGAGCCTGGTGGGCAGCGGCGACCGCTCCGAGCGCATCCGCACCTACAACTTTCCCCAGGGCCGGGTCACCGACCACCGCATCAACCTGACCCTCTACAAGCTCGCCGCCATCCTGGACGGGGACCTGGACGAGCTCATCGCCGCCCTCACCGCCGAGTACCAGATGGAACAACTGGCCGCCCTCTCCGGCGACGCATGAGGCTGGATCACTGGCTCCAGGCCGCGCGGCGGCGCATCGACACGATCGATGCCCGCCTGCTGCTGCAGCAGGTCACCGGCCTGTCCCGCACCGACCTCATCACCCGCCCGGAAACCTTGCTGACGCCGGCCCAGGAGGAAGGCCTGGAAAGCCTGGTGGCGCGCCGCGCCGCCGGGGAGCCGCTCGCCTATCTGCTCGGGGAGGCAGGCTTTCGCGGCCGCCGCTTTCAGGTTTCCCCGGCCGTGCTGGTGCCCCGCCCCGAAACCGAGGCGCTGGTGGACCTGGCCCTGGCCAAGCTGGCGGAACTTGCGCAAGACAAACCCCGGGTGCTGGATCTGGGGACCGGCAGCGGCGCCATTTCCATCTGCCTGGCCCTGGAGTGCCCGGTCGCCCAGGTCAGCGCCGTCGATGTCTCCCCCGCCGCCCTGGCCGTGGCCCGTGCCAATGGCGAGGCCAATGGGGCCCGGGTGTGCTGGCACGAAAGCGACTGGTTTGCCGCCCTGGGTGAGGCACGCTTTCATCTGATCGTCTCCAACCCGCCCTACATCCACGCCGAAGACGCTCACCTGGCCGGTGACGGCCTGCGCTTCGAGCCGCGCCTGGCCCTCACCGACGAGGCCGACGGCCTGGCCTGCATCCGTCGCATCGTGGCGGACGCCCCGAGCCATCTGGAACCCGGCGGCTGGCTGCTGTTCGAGCATGGTTGGGACCAGGGCGAAGATTCCCGGAACTTGTTGACCGCGGCCGGGTTCAAAGCCGTGCAAACCTGGCAGGACCTGGCCGGACACGACCGGATCAGCGCCGGCCAGTGGCTCGCCTGATTCACAATCCCCCAATCACACCCCCCAATCACCCGGAGAAATCAATGTCCCGCGATGTACAAAAGGAAGTCCACGATCTGGTGACCCAGAACCCGGTGGTGCTCTACATGAAGGGCACCCCCCAGTTTCCCCAGTGCGGCTTTTCCGCCACTGCCGCCGACATCCTGAAGCGCTGCGGCGTCAAGGACTTTGTCGCCGTGAACATCCTGCAAGATGACGAGATCCGTCTCGCCATCAAGGAATACGCCAACTGGCCCACCATTCCCCAGCTCTACATCAAGGGCGAATTCATCGGCGGCTGCGACATCATGCGCGAGATGTACCAGGAGGGCGAACTGCAGAAGCTGCTGGAAGGCATTGCCGCCTGAGTGGTGACAACGTCGGCAAAGCCGGGGCATCCCGGCTTTGCCGGAATCCTTTATCATGGCGCCTCCCGTCTTTTCACTGGCCTGTCCATGCTCCGCAAGACCGCTCCCTTGTTGTTGCTTGTCCCCTTGCTCCTTGCCGCCTGCGGTGAAGTGGAAGATACCCGCCCCGGCAAGCCCGTGGCCACCCGCCAGCAGGATTTCAAGGCCATCCTGCGTAGCTTCGAGCCCATGGGAGTTCAACTGCGGGAAAAGCGTTACACACCCGACACCTTCCTGAAGCTGGCCCGGGAACTGGACCGGATCAAGGCGGCCCCCTGGTCCCATTTCGGCCCCGACACCCACTATCCTCCCACCAGGGCCACGGCAAAAGTCTGGCAGGAGCCGGAGCGCTTCGCTGCCGACCAGGAAACCTTCCTCGCGGCGGTGAGCCAGTTGCGGGCCGCCGCCGAAAGCCGCGAAGAAGCCAGGGTGGGGCCGGCCTATCAGGCCGTGCAGGACAGCTGCCGCAGCTGCCACAAGCGGTTCAAGAAGTAAGCCCCAAGAAAAAACCCCAAGAAAAAACCCTCACAGCCAGCCGGATTTCCGGAAGCGGTAGTGGAGCAGGCCGCAGGTGCTGGCGATCAGGCCCAGGGCGGCCGGATAGCCCCAGGGCCACTCCAGTTCCGGCATGTGCTTGAAGTTCATGCCCCAGATGCCGGCAAAAGCCGTGGCGGTGGCAAAGATGCTGGCCCAGGCCGCAAGGCGCTTGGTCACTTCGCCATCCTCGATGGTGACCAGCGAAAGACTCGCCTGGATGGCCATGCCGACGGTGTCGCGCAGATTATCCAGGGCGCTGTTGATGCGGATCAGATGGTCGTGCACATCGCGGAAATAATCCTGGCAGGAAATGCAGAGGGGCGGTACCCGGCCGCCGTGCAGTTTGCCGGCCACCTCCATCAAGGGGGACACCGCATGCTTCAGGATCATGATCCGGTGTTTGATGCTATACAACTGCTCGATATTGTCCCGGGGTTGGGCCCCCTTGGCGAAAATGCGTTCCTCGACCGTTTCCAGCTCCGTTTCCAGGCTGTCGATCAGGGGAAAATAGCGGTCCACCACGGCATCCATCAAGGCATAGAAGACAAAACCCGACCCGAGTTGCAACAACTGCGGCTCCCGTTCGCAGCGGGCCCGCACCCCGAGGAAAGCCTGCCGGCTGCGGTTGCGTACCGTGAGGATGTAGTTCTGCCCGACAAAGACATTGACCTCGCCCAGTTCATAGTCCTCCTCGCCCGGCTCCAGCAGGTGCATGACGGCAAACAGGGTATCCCGGTACTCCTCCAGCTTGGGGCGCTGGTGGCCGTGGAGGGCGTCCTCCACCGCCAGGGGCGGCAGATCGAATTCTTCTTGCATTTGCAGCAATTCTTCCGGCGTGGCATCGCGCAGCGCCACCCAGACGAAACAGTCGGGGCGGGCTACATGATCGCTGATGGCCGCCACCGGAATGTCGAGCAGTTTGGTGCCGTGCTGGTAAACCGAGCAATTGATCAGCATGTAAATATCCCGTAAACGTCAGCGGCAATTTTAACGCGGCAAAGAAGAATCCCCGGCCGGAAAAGCATTGTCACAAATATGAGGTTGAAGCCGGGGCGCCCAGCCCATAAGCTACCCGCCTCTCTTACGCGGCTACCCTTCATGGAACTCCTGTTCACCCCGGAACTCATCGTTGCCTTTCTCACGCTCACCGCCCTGGAGCTGGTGCTGGGGATCGACAACATCATCTTCATTTCCATCCTGGTCGACAAGCTGCCGCCGCAAAGGCGCAACTTCGCCCGCAAGCTGGGGCTGTTCCTGGCGATGTTCCTGCGCCTCGCCCTGCTCGCCGTCCTCTCCTGGCTGGCGGGCCTGACCACCCCCCTCTTTGAACTCTTTGGCCACGGCATCTCCTGGCGCGACCTGATCCTGATCGCCGGCGGCCTGTTCCTGGTCTGGAAGAGCACCGGGGAAATCCACCAGTTGCTCGAAGGAGCGGAGGGTGAGGCTTCTGCGGCGGTGCCGGCCAATTTCATGGCGGTCATCGTGCAGATCCTCGTCATCGACCTGGTGTTCTCCCTGGACTCCATCATCACCGCGATCGGCATGGTCAATAACCTGCCGGTGATGATGGCCGCGGTGGTGGCATCCGTGGCCCTGATGATGGCGGCCTCCGGCCCCATCGCCGCCTTCGTTTCCGAACACCCCACGGTGAAGATGCTGGCCCTGTCCTTCCTGATGGTGGTGGGCGTGGTGCTGATTGCCGACGGCTTCGGCCACCATGTGCCCAAGGGTTACATCTACTCGGCCATGGCCTTCTCTGTCATCGTGGAAATGCTCAACATCCGCCTGCGCAAGAAAGCCCTCAAACCGGTGGCGCTGCACGAGCCTTATGTCGCCGCAGAAACCCCCCGGGGCGAGGAGGCCTGAGCCGCACACCCGGCCCGGCGCCGTTGCCGGCCCCGTCGGCGGGTAACGAGCCGGGTAACGGGCCGGGTAACGGGCCAGGTAACGGGCCAGGTAACGGGCCAGGTAACGGGCCGAGTAACGGGCCGAGTAACGGGCCAGGTCACGGCCTTCTCCTGCTGCCCATCGGCCTCACGCCTGGCCGGCCCGGCGCCTCGCCACGCCAGGCTCAGCCCGGCCGCCCATGACTGGGGCAAATCTCCACGAGAAATACCGGAATATCGCCGCCCGCCTACTTCATCAGCCGCCGCCGGGTAAGGCCGAGGGCGATGCAATAGGACACTGCCGTCAGGCCCAGCAGGGCGCCGACATGGGTCGGGATGCCGTCTGGCACCTGGCCATCGAGCAGGGGACGCACCAGGGCCACGCCCTGGGCCAGGGGCAGCCAGCCGCCGATGGTGGCGAGCCAGCCGGGGAGCTGATCGGTGGGAAAGAACACCCCGGAAATCAGGGTCATCGGGGTGATGAACAAGGTGAAGTAGTACATGAAGAAATCATAGGAGGGCGCCAGGGCGTTGCAGATCAGGCCCAGGGCGGCAAAGGCGAGGCCGGTGAGGAGGATGGCGGGCAGGGCCAGCAGCACCAGACCGCCCTGAGTCAGGCCCATGGCGCTCACCACCAGCAGGATCGCGGCACCCGAAAGCAGGGCTTTGCTCGCGGCCCAGGCCAGTTCCCCGAGCAGCAGGTCGTTCATGCCCAGGGGGGTGTTGAGGATGGCTTCCCAGGTTTTCTGGACATGCATGCGGGAAAAGGCCGAGTAGAGCGCCTCGAAGGTGGCGGCGTTCATGGTCGAAGAGCAGATGATGCCGCTGGCCAGAAAGGCCACATAGGGCTGTCCCCCGTCCAGGGAAGGCAGCAGCTTGCCCAGGCCATAGCCGAGGCCGAGCAGGTAGATCATGGGGTCGGCCAGGTTGCCGAGAATGGCGGGCAGGGCCAGCTTCTTCCAGACCAGGAAGTTGCGGCGCCAGACGGGCAGCCAGCCAGTGAGAAGCGAAAGGGGGGAGGCAGCAGCGGACATGGGAAGACCCGACCAGGAAAGAGCGTGGATTGTAGCCTTCCGGGGCCGGGGCGGCGCAAATCCCGTCGGGGCGGGCGCTTTTTCCGGGAACGCTGGAATCCCGGCTGCGGGCCCGGTACCATCGGCACTCTTCATTTTCAGGGGGGCGGTGGTGAAACTGCGTTTTCCGGCTCTGTTTTTCGCCCTTGCCCTCGGTCTGATCCAGGGGGGCTGCAAGCCTTTCAATCCCCATTACGATGCCGGCAAGGCCCACCACCGGCCCCAGGGCTTTGCCAATACCGACCCGGTGGTGCAAGGCGGCAGGATGCCCTGGTACGAGATGCTCTGGCGCTTTGTCCGCCGCGACTTTCGCCCCCGGCACCCGCCCGCGGGAGGCTACGCGGCCTTTGCCGCCCAATGGTCCGCGCCGGTCGATTTCGCCGCCATCGGCGAGCGCCACGCCGCCCCCGTCATCACCTGGCTCGGCCATGCCGGCGCCCTGTTACAGGTGGGCGGTCTCAATATTCTCCTCGACCCTCACTTGAGCGACTTTGCCGGGCCCGTCTCCTTCCTCGCCGCGCCGCGCCGGGTGCCGCCGCCCCTGACGGTGGCGCAACTGCCGCCCATCGATCTGGTGCTGATCTCCCACAATCACTACGATCACCTGGACGAAACCACCGTGCGGCAACTGGCAGCCCGCCCCAATCCACCCCGCTGGTTGGTGCCCCTCGGCCTCAAAGCCTGGTTCGAGGCGGCCGGCATCGGCACGGTGGAAGAACTGGACTGGTGGGAGGCGCGGCGCATCGGGCCGCTGCAATTGACCTTCACCCCGGCCCGGCACTGGAGCAAGCGCACGCTTTTTGATACCAATGCCAGCCTCTGGGGCGGCTTCATGGTGGCCTGGCAAGCCGCTGCGGCGGGCCGGCCCTGGCAGTTCCTCTACACCGGCGATACCGGCTATTCCCGCGATTTCCAGGAAATCCGCGCGCGCCTGGGGCCGGTGGATTTTCTCATGGTGCCGGTGGGCGCCTATCAGCCGCGGGACTTCATGCGGCCCCAGCACATCGACCCGGAAGAAGCGGTGCGCATCTTCCGGGAGGTCGAGGCCCGCCAGGCCCTGGGCGTGCACTGGGGCACCTTCGAGCTGACCCAGGAAGCCTTCGACGATCCTCCCCGCGACCTGGCCCGGGCCTTGCAGCAACAGGGCATCGCGGCAAAGGACTTCTGGCTGCTCAAGCACGGGGAAAGCCGCCGGATTCCCCTGCCGAGCGACTCGCCCCGATGGGCCGGATTGCTGCAACGCACCAAGCCTGGGCCCGGTGGCCCGCCCCGCGCACCAGAAAAGTCAGACATCTCGGGAGGGGTATTGGCTATCCCATTGAAAGTGAATGGGAAGGCATTTGGCATGTTTTTTGCGGAAGAGAGTCCAGCGATTGCTTCTGGAGGATAGAAACATGGCTGACCCTTACGAACTGCCCCGCCTGTTGTCCCGCTTCAAATTGCAGGTGCGCCGCCTGCTCAATCAGCAAGTCGACCTGGAAAAGCTGACCCGGGAACCGGAGTATGCCCGTCAGCGTCTGGCCGAGATCGAGGACCTCGCCGAGGATGAGGAATTGCTGGTACTGGTGCTGCGCCTGCGCGACCTGCTTTTTCCTCCCGAAGTACAGACACCCCCCGCGCCCGAGCCCCTCGCGGCGCCGCTGGAGGGGACTTCTCCCAAGACCGGGGGGCGGGATTACCGCTTCGGCGCCCGGGCCTGGTAAGGCGCGGCCAGGCAGGGGGGCCGGCCTTCCGGGCTCGCCCATGACGGGTGCTGTACAGTGATCAGTGATGGGCGCTGTACACGACAACGCGACCGCAACCTGGGGCATGAACCTGGGGCATGAAATCCCCCCCCCCGCCAGGCAGGCATCATGCGACTGCCTGATCTTGTTGCAATCAAGAAAGAGGCACCCGCGGCGGCGGCTGGCAGTAAAATGCGCTCCGGTATGAGCCCGCAGCGCGAACTCGCCAGCATCGGGCCATTTCCCTGGCGGCGTGGGAACGGCTCCGGCAGCCGACCCATCGGGATATTTCGATGCCGATGCCGATGCCCCTGAACCGGGGGCGCCCACCGGAAAATCCGGAGATTGAAATGACCGGGCCGTTATTGCAACGGCTTTCGCCCACCGGAAAATCCGGATGCCCATGAAAAAAGTCTGGTACCCCTTCTTCCGAATCTTCCATCTTGGCCACGACCAGGATGCCCCGGAAATGATCGACGAAACCATTCGCAAGGGTGTGTCGGTCGGCGGGGCCAACTTGTGGGAGCTGTTTTTTGCGATCCTGATCGCCTCGATCGGTCTCAACGTCAATTCGACGGCGGTGATCATCGGCGCCATGCTGATTTCACCGCTGATGGGGCCCATCGTCGGCATCGGCTACGGAGCCGGCGTCAAGGACATGGGGCTGATCCGCCTGTCGCTGCGCAACCTGGGCATTTTTGTCGCAATCAGCCTGTCGACCGCCACGCTCTACTTCCTGCTGACTCCGCTGACCCACGCCCAGCCGGAACTGCTGTCCCGCACCAACCCCACGCTGTGGGACGTGCTGATTGCCTTCTTTGGCGGTGCCGTCGGCATGATCGGCGCAACCCGGCGCTACAGTTCGAATGTCGTGCCGGGTGTTGCCATCGCAACAGCCCTGATGCCCCCGCTGTGTACCGCCGGCTTCGGTATTGCCTGCGGCAACTGGCGCTATTTTGGCGGCGCGTTCTACCTGTTTGCCATCAACAGCGTCTTCATCGCCTTTGCCAGTCTGCTCGTCGTGAAACTGCTGCGACTGCCCGAGCATGGCGAAATCGACGCCGTGACCCGCCGGCGCACTCGCCTGATCATCGCCTTCATCGTGACTGCCACCGCCGTTCCGAGTGCTTTTCTGGCCTACGATCTGGTCGGCCAGAAGGTGTTCGAGCAAACGGCCCTGAGCATCTTCCAGGGCATCGACAAAGACAGCCGCTATGTTCTGCTCGGTCGGGAAATTTCATTCGCTCCACGGCGCGTCATGTTGACCGTCGGGGGCGATGGACAGATCGAGGAGATCCGCCAGACGGTCGAACGCCAGTTTGCCGCCAGAGGCTATGACGATGTGGTCGTCACCGTTCGCTATGTCGGGGCCGAGAAGTTCGATGTCACCCAGCTAAAGCAGGAACTGCAGCAGCAGGTGTTCAGCAATACCTTGAAGGAACTGCAGGACAGCATCGCCGCCCGGGGACGCCTGGAGGCTGAAATCAAGTCGCTCAAGGCCGGCCAGGAGGATCATCAGCATCTGATCAGGGAAATTGGCGCCCAGTACCCGGAAGCGCTGCGGATCACGGTCGGGAGCGGCAGCAAGGCTCTGCGCCATGCCGAGGCTCCCGAGCCGTCGATCATTGTGGTGATGGTGGTCGATCAGCCCATTTCGACTCAGGATCGCACCCGTCTTCAGGCCTGGCTGGAGGCGCGCTATCCCGGACAAGCGGTGGAGCTGGTCATCAATGAGGAGATACCGCAGGTCAAGCCTCCCCCCAGGGCCAGGCGCCGCTGAGGGCTCGCCGATGCCGGGCTCCTGCCCGCCCCGGCAAGGGGAAGCCTCAGCCAGATGGCAAGGCGGTTCCGGGCGACAGGCAATCCGGGGGTTTTGCCAGGGGTTGCCGGGGGTTTGCCGCATGCTGCTGGCAGCGAGAGGCGCCGGGATGAATCGCCGGAAATCAGCAGAGGCCCTGGGCCAGGGCCCGGGCGCGCAACTGGCCGCAGCCGCCTTCCACGTCCTGTCCGGCGGAGTTGCGGATGCGGGTGAGGATGCCCTGGCGGTTCAGGCGGCGGGTCAGTTCGGCCACGGCTTCACCGGCGGGGCGGTGATAGCCCAGTCCTTCATTGGCGTTGTAGGGAATGAAGTTGAGCATGGCGTATTTGCCCTTCAGCAGTCTGACGATGCCTTCCAGCTCCGCTTCGGTGTCATTCACCCCGGCCAGCAGGGTCCATTGGTACTGGATCGGGTAGCCGGTCTGGCGGGCGTAGGTTTCACCTTGCTCCACCAGTTCCTCGGGGCTGAGGAGCGGGGCGCGCGGCAGGAGTTCCCGTCGCCGCCCGGGCTGAGTGCTGTGCAAGGAGAGGGCCAGGGCGGGTTTGACGGTTTCCCGCGGCAGGCGCTCGAAAATGCGGGGATCGCCGACGCTGGAAAATACCAGATTCTTGTGGCCGATGCCGCCGGCGGTGCCGAGCAGATGGATGGCTTCGAGCACGTTGTCCAGATTGTGGGCCGGTTCGCCCATGCCCATGAATACCACCCGTTTCACCGGGCGCCGGGTGCGGGCCAGCACCACCTGGGCGACGATTTCGGCGCTGCCCAGCTGGCGCAGCAGGCCGGCCTGCCCGGTCATGCAGAAGGTACAGCCCACGGCGCAGCCGAGCTGGGTGGAAATGCAGAGCCCGTCCCTGGGCAGCAGGACGCTTTCCACGCTCTGGCCGTCCGCCAGTTTGAGCAGTAGCCGGGCCGAGCCATCCTGCCCCGGGTGTTCGGCCTGAATCCGGGCCAGCCCCTGCAGTTGCCGGCTGAGTTCGGGCAGGGTCCGGCGGACTTGCAGGGGCAGGAAGTTTTCCGCCGGCTGGTGGCGGGGGCCGGCTTCCAGGGGGCGGGCCTGCAGCCAGGCGCGCAGCACGCGTTCGGTGTGGCCGGTCTTGGCGCCCTGTTCGTGCAGGATCTGGCGGATGTGTTCGATGCGCATGGGGGGCGAATGCTAGCACCGTCGTGGAAATAGATGAATCCTGCTATCTTGTCGGGTGCTTGTGGCAGCGAGTCCCTGTATTCATCGTGATTGAAAACCCCTATAAAGTTCTTGACCTGAGCCATGGCGCCTCTGCGGCGGAAGCCAAACGGGCTTACCGGCGTCTGGCCATGCGCTGGCATCCGGACCGCAATCCGTCCCACGAGGCCGAAGCCCGCTTCAAGCGCATCAAGGCGGCCTACGAATTGATCCTCGACCCGGAGCGCCTGGCCGCCTGGATGAAAGCCCACGGGCATCAGGCGCCTGCTTCTGAGCCTGAGCCTGAGCCTGAGCATGAAGCCGCTCCGTCGCCAGCGCCGGAGGCCGCACCAGATCGGCCCCGTAACGAGGACCTGGTCCAGACCGTGAGTCTGAGCCTGGAAGAAGCGGCGCTGGGGTGCACCACCCTGGTGACCCTGACGACGGCCAGGGATTGCGAGCACTGCGCCGGTACGGGCCGCGTCACTTACGCCCATTCCCGCGCCTGCCGGAGCTGTCAGGGCATCGGCCGGATACGGACCCCGGAGGGGACGGAAGAATGTGGCGCCTGTGCCGGCAAGGGCTTCGTGCGCAAGGCGGAGTGCAGCGCATGCGAGGGGAGTGGCCGGGTGGAGGCCCAGCGCAATCTGGAGGTGCGGATTCCACCCGGCCTGTTGCCGGGTGAGCGGGTCCGTCTGGCCGGTCAGGGGCAGCGGGCCAGTGCGACGCACGCGGCGGGCGACCTGTATCTGGAGGTGGCCTTGCGCCCCCATGACCTGTTCACCCTGGTCGGGCGCGACCTGCATTGCCGGGTGCCGGTGAGCATCCTGGTGCTGATGGCGGGCGGCAGCGTGACGATTCCCTTGCTGGCCGGCCAGCGGCCCCTGAAGCTGAAGCCTTATCCGGCACACGGGCTTGCCTATCGCCTCAAGGGCGAGGGCTTTCCTGGCAAAGGCGGCAAGGGGGGTGGCGATCTGTTGATCGAGCTGGTGCCGGAATTCCCTTTGCACCTGGGGGCGGATGAGCAAGCCCTGCTGCGGCAGCTACAGGCCCGGATCGAAGCCAATCTGGCCTTGCACGCGCCGAATCTGCGGGACTGGCAGGACCGCCTCGCGGCCCGTGCGCCGGATTGAGGCCACGGAAAGGCCGGTTCAAGGAAGCCGCCCCAAGGAAACCGGTTCAAGGAAGCCGGATCAAGGAAACCGGATCAAGGAAGCCGGATCGAGGAAACCGCCTCAATGAATCCGGCCCCAGGAAACCGGATCGAGGCCGGCTTCCTGGGGCGCGCGGGCCGAGGGGGTTCAGCCGTCGGCGTTGATCTGGGCGATCAGTTCCTTCAGGGTGCTTTCGGCCTGATCGTTGGCGACCTGGCAGGTGCCGGCGGCCTGGTGCCCGCCGCCGCCATACTTCAGCATCAGTTCGCCCACATTGGTCTTGCTGGAGCGGTCGAGGATGGACTTGCCGGTGGCGAACACGGTGTTCTGTTTTTGCAGGCCCCACATCACATGGATCGAGATGTTGGTCTCTGGAAACAGGGCGTAGATCATGAAGCGGTTGGTGGCGTAGATCGGGTCTTCGTTGCGCAGGTCGAGCACGGCCAGGTTCTGGTGCACGGTGGTGCAGCGCAGGAGCTGCGCCTTCGCCTTTTCGGCGTGGTCGAAATAGAGCTCCACCCGCTCCCTGACGTCCGGCAGGGCCAGGATTTCGTCGATCGTGTGGTTCTTGCAGTACTGGATCAGGTCCATCATCAGGGCGTAGTTGCTGATGCGGAATTCCCGGAAGCGGCCCAGGCCGGTGCGGGCGTCCATCAGGTAGTTGAGCAGCACCCAGCCCTTGGGGTCGAGCACCTCATCCCGGCTGTACTGGGCGCTGTCGGCCTTGTCCACGGCGGCCATCATGTCGTCGGAGATGTCCGGGAAGCGGGCCTTGCCGCCGTAGTAGTCATAGACCACCCGGGCGGCGGAAGGGGCATCGGGGTCGATGATGTGATTCTGGTGTTCGCCGGGGTTGCGCAGGGTTTCCGAGAGATGGTGATCAAACACCAGATGGGCGGCGGCCACATAGGGCAGGTTGGTGGTGATGTCGCGCGGGGTGATGTCGATCTTGCCGTCCTGCATGTCCTTGGGGTGCACGAACTTGATGTCGTCGATCAGGTCGAGCTCGTTCAGCAGCACGGCGCAGACCAGGCCATCAAAGTCGCTGCGGGTCACCAGGCGGAATTTTTCTTGGCTCATGGAGCATCCTCCGAACATTAGTGGGGGCTATTAAAGCACAGGACCGCGCCTTGTTGGGCGCGGTCCTGGCGGGCTGGGCGGTCCTGGTGGTCTTAGCGGGCGATTTCTTCGGTAACGACCAGGGCGGTCAGGTTCACCACCCGGCGCACGGAGGCCGAGGAGGTGAGCACATGCACGGGCAGGGCGGCGCCCATCAGGATGGGGCCGATGGTGACGCCGTCGCCGCCGGTCATCTTGAGGAGGTTGTAGGAGATATTGGCGGCATCGAGATTGGGCATCACCAGCACGTTGGCCTCCCCCTTGAGCGGCGAATCCGGGTCGCAAGACTGGCGCAGCTCTTCGGAGAGGGCGCTGTCCCCATGCATTTCGCCATCCACTTCCAGGTCGGGGGCCTGGGCCCGCACCAGGGCCAGGGCCTCGCGCAGCTTTTGCGCCGAGGCGGACTGGGAGGTGCCGAAGTTGGAGTGGGAGAGCAGCGCCACCTTCGGGGTGATGCCGAAGCGGCGCACGTTCCCGGCCGCCATCAGGGTGATCTCCGCCAGCTGCCGGGCGTCGGGGTCCTCATTGACGTGGGTGTCGCAGATGAACAGGGCGCGGCCGGGCAGGAGCAGGTGGTTCATGGCGGCCAGGGTGTTGTGGCCGGGGGCCTTGCCGATGATTTCTTCCACCTGGCGCAGGTGATGGGCAAAGCGGCCGGAGATGCCGCAGATCAGGCCGTCGGCATAACCGAGCTTCAGGAGCAGGGCACCGATGGTGGTGGCATCGGAGCGCACGCGCATCTTGGCGATGTCGATGGTGACGCCGTGGCGCTTCATCAGCTGGTGATAGGTGGTCCAGCATTCCCGGTAGCGTTCGTCGGCTTCAGGATTGACGATTTCAAAATCGACGCCGGGGCGCATTTTCAGGTTGGCCTTCTGCAGGCGCATTTCGATCACCTGGGGACGGCCCACCAGGATGGGCTGGGCAAGCCGCTCTTCCAGCACCACCTGCACGGCGCGCAGGACCCGCTCGTCCTCGCCCTCGGCATAGATCACCCGCTTGGTGGGCAGCTGCCGGGCGGCCTGGAAGATGCTGCGCATGCCGGCGCCGGTCTGGTAGATGAATTCCGAGAGGCGCTGCTTGTAGGCGGCCATGTCGGTGATGGGCCGGGCGGCGACGCCGGAATCCATGGCGGCCTGGGCTACCGCCGGGGCGATCTTGACGATCAGGCGGGGGTCGAAGGGCTTGGGAATCAGGTAGTCCCGGCCGAATTCCAGCGGCGTGCCGGCAAAGGCCAGGGCCACTTCGTCGGCCACCTCGGCCTCGGCCAGTTCGGCGATGGCCTTGACGCAGGCCAGCTTCATGGTTTCGGTGATGGTGGTGGCGCCCACATCCAGGGCACCGCGGAAGATGAAGGGAAAGCAGAGGACGTTGTTGACCTGATTCGGGTAGTCGGAACGGCCGGTGGCGATGATGGCGTCGGGGCGCACGGCGCGGGCCAGTTCGGGCATGATTTCCGGGGTCGGGTTGGCCAGGGCGAACACCAGGGGATCGGCGGCCATGGTGGCCACCATCTCGGGCTTCAGCACGCCGGCGGTGGAGAGGCCCAGGAACACGTCGGCGCCGACGATGGCCTCGGCCAGGGTGCTGGCTTCGGTGACTTGCGCGTAACGGGCCTTGGTGGGGTCCATCTTCTCGTCGCGGCCGACCCGGATCACGCCCTTGGAGTCGCAGACGGTGATGTTTTCCTTCTTCACGCCCAGATCGCACCACAGGTTGAGGCAGGAGATGGCAGCGGCGCCGGCACCGGAACAGACCACCTTGATGTCTTCAGCCTTCTTGCCCACGACCTTCAGGCCGTTGAGCATGGCGGCGGCGGAGATGATGGCGGTGCCGTGCTGGTCGTCGTGAAAGACGGGAATCTTCATGCGCTTCTTGAGCTGTTCCTCGATATAGAAGCACTCGGGGGCCTTGATGTCTTCCAGGTTGATGCCGCCCAGGGTGGGCTCCATGGCAGCGATGATCTCGATCAGCTTGTCCGGGTCGTTCTCGGCGAGCTCGATGTCGAACACATCGATATTGGCAAACTTCTTGAACAGACAACCCTTGCCTTCCATCACCGGCTTGGCGGCCAGGGGGCCGATGTTGCCCAGGCCGAGCACGGCGGTACCATTGGTGATGACGCCCACCAGGTTGGCGCGGGAGGTGTAGAGGGCGGCGTTGGCCGGGTCTTCGACGATGGCATCACAGGGCGCGGCGACGCCAGGGGAGTAGGCCAGGGCCAGGTCGCGCTGGTTGGTCAGCCCCTTGGTGGGACGGACGGAGATTTTTCCGGGGGTGGGCAGAAGGTGATATTCGAGCGCGGCCTCGCGCAAATCCTTTTCCATGTTTTCCTCATTGTTCTGGATTCCCGGGCCAGGGGGCGGGGGAACGCTCGAAGATACTGCAATCCCGGCGGCAAGTGAAGCCGGGAAAGGTCCGATTTTCAGTCCGGAAAGATTTTTTCCGCGCCCCTCTTTCGCCGCTGCGCTTCAAGGGCGGCCCGCATGGCTTTCACCCCGCCGTCGGGCTGCTTGTCTTCCGGGGCTGCTGCAACTGGCGGGCGCCGGCAATGCCGGTCTGCCAGGGGAAAGCCAGGGGAAAGCCAGGGGGAAGGGGAGCGGGGCCGTTCGTTCGCCATTGCCGCGCGGAACTTGCTAAGATGCCCATCTTTCCGGCGCCTTCCATTGGCGCGGATGATGTGGACGAGGTTCTCATGACGGTTTGGTGGCTGCTGTACCTGGCGCTGGGCGCCTTTTCGGGGTTTTTTGCCGGTTTGCTGGGGATTGGCGGCGGTGCGGTGCTGGTGCCCTTGCTGGTGATGTTCTTTACCGCCCAGCAGTTTCCCTCCCAGGAGGTGATGCACCTGGCGCTTGGCACCTCCATGGCCGCCATCTTGTTTACCTCGATTTCCAGTGTCCGGGCCCATCATCAACTCGGGGCCGTCCAGTGGCCCATCGTCATCCGCATCACGCCGGGCATCCTGCTGGGGACCTTGCTGGGGACGGAAGTGGCGAGCCGGGTGCCTTCGACCTGGCTCGCCATCCTTTTCACCGTTTTCATTTTTTATGTTGCCGTGCAGATGATCGTCGGCTTCAAGCCCAAGCCAAGCCGGGAACTGCCGGGTGTCCTCGGCACCGGGATGGTGGGCGTGGGGATCGGCGCTTTTTCCTGTCTGGTGGCGATTGGTGGCGGGGTGCTGTCGGTCCCCTTCATGGTCTGGTGCAATGTGCGCGTGCAGCATGCGATCGGCACCTCTGCGGCGATTGGTTTTCCCATCGCCCTGGGCGGGGCGGCGGGCTACATCTACAACGGCTGGCGGGTCGAGGGGCTGCCGGAATTCTCCTTGGGTTTCGTCTATTTGCCGGCCCTGGTGGGCCTGGTGGCGGCGAGTGTGCTGACGGCGCCTCTGGGCGCCCGGCTGGCGCATCAATTGCCGGTGAATTCGCTCCGGCGGGTCTTTGCCGGGCTGCTGCTGCTGCTGGCCCTGAAAATGTCATGGGGCTTGCTGGCTTCCTGACTGCCCGAGGGGCCTGCTTGCAGGCATGCCGGCCGGGCTGACGAGACGTGGCCGGACTGCGGCGCGCCGGCCGGGCATTTTGCAGGAGGCTCATTTGAACAATAATTTCTGCACTTCTGGCTGAGCTCTGGTAAATTGCTGTAAGAAATTACAGTAATCATGTGAGGGAAGTCATGACCAAGCTCACCCCCCGTCAGCGGGAAATCATGGAGTTCATCCGCAACACCGTCGAGGTGCTGGGGGCCCCCCCGACGCGGGCGGAGATTTGTCAGGCCTTCGGGTTTTCTTCTCCCAATGCGGCAGAAGATCATCTGAAGGCCTTGGCGAAAAAGGGAGTGATTGTGCTCGAACATGGTTCTGCTCGCGGCATCCGGCTTGTCGAGCAACTGGGGCTGCCGCTGGTGGGTTCGGTGGCCGCGGGCTCACCGCTTCTGGCGGTCGAGAACATTCAGGCGCGCTATGCGCTCGATGCCTCGCTTTTCTCGCCCAAGGCCGATTATCTGCTGCGGGTGAGAGGGTTGTCGATGATGGATGCCGGTATTCTCGATGGCGACCTGCTGGTCGTGCACAAGACGGGTGAAGCCAGAGATGGGCAGATTGTGGTGGCCAGACTGGCTGACGAGGTGACCGTCAAGCGTTTCCGTCGTCATGCCGGCACGATCGAACTCATGGCCGAGAATCCGGACTTTCCCTCCATTCAGGTCAAATCCAGCTCCGATGAGTTTGCCATTGAAGGCATTGCGGTTGGATTGATCCGGGGCGGCTTGCACTGACAGGTGCAAACGATTCCGCCCTTCAATGTTTCGGGCGGCGGACCGCCTTTTCAGACTCAGGATGGCGTGCAGGAGAACTACGATGCGGATGTGTGCAAAACAGTCGGTATTGCTGCTGGTCGATCTCCAGGAGCGCTTGCTGCCGGCGATTCATGATGGACGGTCCGTCGTGGCCCATGTGTCGTGGCTCATGGGCGTCGCTCAGGCCCTGGGGGTGCCGGTACTGGCTTCGGAACAGTATCCCCAAGGCCTGGGCGCCACGCTTTCCACCCTGCGTTCCCAGCTGAAAACCGGGGCGGTGGTGGAGAAGGAACATTTTTCTGCGGTGAGCGGAGGTTTGTTGTGGAAGGCGCCCGGAGGGGAGCGCCATCAGTGGATTGTCACCGGCACTGAAACCCATGTCTGCGTGCAGCAGACCGTGCTGGATTTGCTGGCGGCGGGGCGGCGGGTGTTCGTGGTGGAAGAAGGGGTCGGTTCCCGTCAGGAACGGGACAAACAATTGGCCCTCGAACGGATGCGGAGCCACGGGGCAGATATCGTGTCGCGGGAAATGGTGGCGTTCGAATGGCTGGAGAGGGCGAATACCGATGTTTTTCGTACGGTCCTGAAAACCTTCATCCGTTGATTTCATCCGTTGATTCGCGCGCGGGCGGTGCAATTTTTTGCCTTAACTCGAACTCGATGCGGTCTTGATCGAACGCGTGCTTTTCAATCTGCTTGAAAACGCCGGGAAGTACACCCCGAAGGGCTGCCGCATCGAAATCGGCGCAAAAGTGAATGGACCCAACGTCGATATCTGGGTTGCCGACAATGGTCCCGGCCTGCCCAAGGGAAAAGAGGAAGACATCTTCAAGAAGTTCGAGCGTGGCCAGAAGGAGAGCGCAACGCCCGGAGTGGGCCTCGGGCTGGCGATCTGCCAGGCCATCGTCGAAGCCCATGGCGGCAGGATTCGCGCCGAGAATGGGCCCGAGGGCGGCGCGCGCTTCATCTTCTCCCTGCCGCGCGGCAATCCTCCCTCTCACGACCCTGCGGAACAAGCCGTGTCCGCCGCTGAAGGATGAGGGCGGAGGGGCGGAGGGGCGGAGGGCGGTGCGCAGCGGGATGTCGAGCCGATACTGACGTCAGCACGGCGCGGTGAGCTTCCCGAGAGCAGCGCGGGAAGGGCAAAACGGGCGATTGAGAAAAAATCAATTGCCGTTTCTACTGCCAGCCCTGGGGCCTGTCCGTTAAACTTCCGGCTTTGTCGCTCGGCGACCCATCCTCGAATCACAAAGGAGCCGCACATGGAGAAGCCGCACATGGCCGATACCAAGGAACTGATCATTGAAGACCTGCGCGTGGGCGAAGGTGCCGAGGCCACTGCCGGCCAGCATGTTTGGGTGCATTACACGGGCTGGCTCACCGATGGCAGCAAGTTCGACTCCAGCCTCGACCGCGGCGAACCCTTTGCCTTTCCTCTCGGGGGGCGCCGGGTCATTCAGGGCTGGGACGTGGGCGTGCAGGGCATGAAGGTGGGCGGTCTGCGCAAGCTGACCATTCCTCCCGAAATGGGCTACGGCCGCATGGGGGCCGGTGGCGTGATTCCTCCCAATGCCACCCTGGTGTTTGAAGTGGAACTGCTGGAAATTCAGTGAGCGAAGCGCACAAACCCAAACGGGTCCGGGTAGAGGGGCCGGGCTGCGATGCCGGTTCCCGGTCCCGGCCGGCCTCCCCTGCGCCTCGGCCGCTGGCAGCGCCAAAACCGGTTGCCGCTGCCAGCGGCGAGGCGCCAACCGGGGTGCGCGTTTCCAAACTGCTGGCCGAGCAGGGCCTCTGTTCCCGCCGCGAAGCCGACGCCTACATCGAACGCGGTCTGGTATTCGTCGATGGGGTGCGGGTCACCGAACTGGGAACCCGGGCGGCGCCTGATGCCGTGGTCACCCTGGGGGCCGAAGCCAGGAAGAGCCAGGCCCGCCTCGTCACCATTTTGCTCAACAAGCCGGTGGGCTTCGTTTCCGGTCAGCCGGAACCCGGCTATGAGCCGGCAGTGGTGCTGATCCGCAAGGAAAACCAGTGGCGCGAGGAGGGCGATCCGGAGTTCGACCCCCGGCAGCTGCGCGGCCTGGCCCCCGCCGGCCGGCTGGACATCGATTCCACCGGCCTGCTGGTCATGACTCAGGATGGCCGCATTGCCCGTCAGTTGATCGGCGAGGATTCCGGGGTGGAGAAGGAATACCTGGTGCGGGTGGAGGGGCAGTTGATCCCCGGGGGGCTGGAACTGCTGCGCCACGGGCTTTCCCTGGATGGCAAACCCTTGCGGCCCGCGAAGGTGGAGTGGCAGAACGAGGATCAGCTCCGCTTCGTGCTGCGCGAAGGCAAGAAGCGCCAGATCCGCCGCATGTGCGAACAGGTGGGGCTGCGCGTGGTGGGCCTGAAGCGGGTGCGCCTGGGCCGGGTGCGCCTGGGCGACCTGCCTGCGGGCCGCTGGCGTTACCTGCGCGAGGGTGAAAGCTTCTGAGGCCGGAAAAGCGGCTCAGGCCGTCAGCAGGCCGCGCATCTTCTGCAGGGCCTTCACCTCGATCTGGCGGATGCGCTCGGCAGAAACCTGGAACTCGTCCGCCAGGTCATGCAGGGTGGCGCTCTCGTCCCCGGCCAGCCAACGGGCTTCGATGATGCGGCGGCTGCGGGGGTCCAGGCCATCGAGGGCGCTGCGCAGTCCTTCGTCCTGCAGGCGGGCATATTCCCGAGCTTCGATCACCTGGGTGGGTTCGTAGTGGCTGTCCGTCAGGTAGTCGATCGGGGCGTAGGCATCCTCGTCATCATCGGCGCTGTTTTCCAGGGCCATGTCGCGCCCGGTCATGCGGGTTTCCATCTCCCCGACTTCCTCGACCTTGACGCCCAGTTTCGCGGCAATCTCGGCGGTCTGCCCGGGGGAAAGGCTGTGGCCACCTTCGTAACCGTTCTTGAGACTGCGCAGGTTGAAGAACAGCTTGCGCTGGGCCTTGGTGGTGGCCACCTTCACCATGCGCCAGTTCTTCAGGATGTATTCGTGGATTTCGGCCTTGATCCAGTGAATGGCAAAGGACACCAGGCGCACGCCGCGGTCCGGGTCGAAACGCTTGACGGCCTTCATCAGGCCCACATTGCCTTCCTGGATCAGGTCCGCGTGCGGCAGCCCATAGCCGAGATAACCCCGGGCAATGGAAATCACCAGACGCAAATGGGAAAGTACCAGTTGCCGGGCCGCCTCCAGATCTTGTTCCTCATGAAAGCGACGGGCAAGCTGGATTTCTTCTGCTTCTGACAGCATGGGCACCCGGTTCGCGGCCTGAATGTAGGTCTCGATGCTGCCGACTGTCGAGGGAATGGAAAAAGCCAGGGCTTGGGTCATGGTTCGGTTTCCTCCTTGATGACGGATTATTTTAGCACTCGTTTCATGAGAGTGCTAAAAGGGAGAAAAGGTTCGTTGCGATCCGGAGGTTCGAAATCGATCAAAGCCGCTTCACCTCTGGCCGGATTCTATCTTTTTGCAAGGAACTTGGCGCCCGAATGTGAAAGGCATCGGGAAAGCCATCGGGAAAGGCATCGGGAAAGCAAGCAATCGGAGCGTTACGCGGCAACCGCAGGGCCTGAGCGATTATCCGGCAACTGGGTCGCAAAGCAAGCCCTGAAGCAGGGCAAATCCGCCGCCGGCTTTTACGGCGTCGGCAGGCGCCGGGCTGGGGCTCACTCCATCTGGTGCAGGGCCATGCTCACTGAAAGCTGGGCGCCCAGCCAGCCGAGGCCGGCGCCGATGCCGGCGAGCAGGGCGAAGAACTGGGGGGAGAGGCCCTGGAGCGCGAAGGCGCTGCCGTAAAGGCTGGCCAGTTCGGCGACGGGCGTGGCCAGAGCCCGGATGCCGAGGCTGATGATGAGACCGGCGGCAAGCCCCCCGAGGGCGCCCTGGAGGGCTCCGGAATAGTAGAAGGGGCGGCGGATGAAGGCGTCGGTGGCGCCGATCAGCCGGGCTACCTGGATTTCGTCGGCCTGGGCCAGCACTTGCAGGCGGATGGTGTTGAAGGTGACGGCGGTGAGCCCTGCGGCGAAAATGGCGGCGAGCAGGCTGACGGCCAGTTTGCCGAGCCGGAGGAAGGCGTCGAAACGCTTGATCCAGGCCGAATCCAGTTGCACGTGGGCGACGCCGGGCTGGCTGGCAAAGCTTTCCCGCAGGGCTTCCAGGGTTTCCGGGGAGGCGTCCCGAGGCTCGACGATGAAGGCGTCGGGCAGGGGGTTCCGGGGCAGGCTGGCGACGATCTCGGCCATGCCTTCGGTGGATTTGAGGCGGTTCAGGGCGGTTTCCCGGGGCACGAAATGCCATTGGCCGGGCACCTTGTCTTCCAGGTGCTGTTCCACCCCCTTGACGACATCCGCGCTGGCGCCGGTCTGCATGAAGATGCTGATCTGCTGCACCCCGGCGGCGCTCTTGCCCAGGGTTTTCAGGTTGTCCAGGAAGACGTAGCCGGCGGCGGGCAGCGTCATGGTGATGCCGATCACCAGCAGCGACAGCAGGGTGTTCAGGGGGGCGGCCCAGAGCCGGCGCAGGGCGCGGCGGAAGGCGGCCAGGTGTTGGCGGAGCCAGGTATTCATGGGGCGATCCTGCCGTGATCCAGGGTGATCAGCCGGGGTTTGCGGCCGGATATGTCGTGGGGGGCGTGAGTGGCGATGATGACGGTGACCCGCACCTGGTTGAAGGCCGCAAACAGATCGAACACCTGACGGGCGGAATCCGGGTCCAGGTTGGTGGTGGGTTCATCCGCGAGCAAGATGGTGGGGCGGTTGACCACGGCCCGGGCGATGGCGAGGCGCTGTTGTTCGCCGCCGGAAAGGGCGATGGGGTTGGCCTTTTCCCGCTCCAGCAGGCCCACCTTGTCGAGGGCGGCGCGGGCCCGGCGCTGGGCTTCCCTGGGGGGCAGGCCGATGATTTCCAGGGGCAGCAGCACGTTGTCCAGGGCGCTGCGGTCAAACAGCAGCTTCTGGTCCTGAAAGATCAGGCCCAGGTTGCGGCGCAGGTAAGGCAGGGCGGCCTTGCGCAGGGCGGTCAGGTTCTGGCCGTTGACGATCAGGCTGCCGGAGGTGGGGCGTTCGATGGCGCCGAGCAACTTCAGCAAGGTGGTCTTGCCGGCTCCCGAGTGGCCGGTGATGAAGACCATGTCGCCGCCGGCGATCTCGAAGCCGAGATTCTTGATGGCTTCGTAGCCGCCGGGGTAGCGCTTGGTGAGGCCGCTGCAGACGATCATGCGAAGATCGCGTCCACGAAGTCCCGCGCCACGAAGGGGCGCAGGTCGTCGATGCCTTCGCCGACGCCGATGAAGCGGATCGGCTTCGGGCACTGGCGGGCGATGGCGGCAATCACGCCGCCCTTGGCGGTGCCGTCGAGCTTGGTCAGCACCAGGCCGGTGATGTGGATGGACTTGTCGAAGGCCTTGACCTGGGCGAGGGCGTTCTGGCCGATGTTGGCATCGAGCACCAGCAGCACCTCGTGCGGGCCGCTCGGGTCGGCCTTCTGGATCACCCGGCGCACCTTGGCGATTTCTTCCATCAGGTGCAGCTGGGTGGGCAGGCGGCCGGCGGTGTCGGCCAGCACGATGTCGATGCCCCGGGCCCGGGCGGCGCTGATGGCATCGAACACCACGGCCGCCGGGTCGCCGCCGTCCTGGGCGATCACGGTGACGTGGTTGCGTTCGCCCCAGATCACCAGTTGTTCCCGGGCAGCGGCGCGGAAGGTGTCGCCGGCGGCCAGCAGCACGCTCTTGCCCTGGTTCTGGAAGTACTTCGCCAGTTTGCCGATGGAGGTGGTCTTGCCGGCCCCGTTCACCCCGGCAATCATGATGATGTAGGGCTGTTGCCCCTCGATCTTCAGGGGCTGCTCCAGGGGCGTCAGCAATTCGGTCAGTGCATCGGAAAGGGCGGCCTGGATTGCTTCCGGCGTGTCCAGCGCGTCCTTCCTGGCGCGGGATTTGAGGGCATCGAGCAGGTGCTGGGTCGCCTCCACGCCCACGTCGCTGGTGAGCAGCAGGGTTTCCAGCTCCTCCAGCAGCTCCTCGTCCACCTTGCCGCGGGAGAAGATGGACTTGAGCTTGCCGCCCAGCTGGGCCCGGGTCTTGGCCAGGCCGCCAAACAGGCGCTCCCGCCAGGAGAGGGATTTTTCGAGGGGTTCGGTCGTGGCCGCATCCTGTGCAGATCCGGTCGTTGCATCGCCGCCTTTTTTCTTCAGGAAACCGAACATGGAACGTTGTCTTTTCAGGTGGTGTCGTAGGAAAGTTGTCACGCTTGGGCTGACAGCCCGGCGACTTGCCATTAAGATGCCGCCGGAGTCGCAAATTCTAACAGAAAGCCCTGATTTCCCATGCGAAAACACGGAGTCGCCCTGCTTTTGAGCGGCCTGGTCCTGGCGCTGCCGGTCCTTGCCAATCCTTATGAAACCACATTGAAGAACGGCCTGAAGGTGGTGGTCAAGGAAGACCACCGCGCCCCGGTGGTGGCCCACATGGTCTGGTACCGGGTAGGCAGCATGGACGAGGTGGATGGTACCTCCGGCGTGGCCCACCTGCTCGAACACATGATGTTCAAGGGCACCCCCAGGGTGGGGCCGGGCGAGTTCAGCAAGCGGGTCGCCGCCGCCGGCGGGCAGGACAACGCCTTCACCAGCCGCGACTACACGGCCTACTTCCAGCAGATTCCCAAGGAAAAGCTGGGGGACATGATGGCCCTGGAGGCCGACCGGATGCGCCACCTGAACGTGGCTCCCAAGGAATTCGCCCAGGAAATCAAGGTGGTGATGGAGGAGCGGCGGCTGCGCACCGAGGACAATCCCCAGGCCCTGCTGTTCGAGCAGGCCAATGCGGTAGCCCTCCAGGCCCACCCTTACCGGCGCCCCATCATCGGCTGGATGAATGATCTGGAAAACATGACGGCCGCCGATGCCAGGGCCTGGTACGACCAGTGGTATGTGCCCAACAACGCCACCTTGGTGGTGAGCGGCGACGTGGATCACCAGCAGGTGTTCAAGCTGGCCCGCCAGCATTACGGCCCGCTCAAGCCCCGCGCCCTGCCGGTCCGCAAACCCCGGGCCGAGCCGGAGCAAACAGGCATCCGGCGCCTGATAACCAAGGGGCCGGCAGAACTGCCGCTGCTGCTGCTGGGCTGGAAAGCCCCCAGGGTGGAGCGGGTGGATGGCCCGGTGGAGCCCTTTGCCCTGGAGATGCTGGCGGCGATCCTCGATGGTCATGACGCGGCCCGGCTTTCCAGAAGCCTGGTGCGGGAGCAGCGTATCGCCACCAGCGTCGGCGTGGATTACGACGCCCTGGGGCGGGGGCCGGCCCTGTTCTACCTCTATGGCAGCCCGGCCGGGGGGCACAGCCCCGAGGCTCTGGAAAAGGCCCTGCGCGCCGAGGTGGATCGCATCGCCCGGGAGGGCGTGGATGAGGCCGAGCTGAAGCGGGCCAAGGCCCAGCTCATCGCCGGCCAGATCTACAAGCTCGATTCCGTCTTTGGCCAGGCCATGGAGATCGGTTCCATGGAGGCGGTCGGGTTGGGGCATCAGGACATCGCCGCGCTCCAGGCCCGGCTCGAAGCCGTGACGGCGGAGCAGGTCCAGGCCGCCGCCCGCCGCTGGTTTGGTGATGACAGCCTCACTGTCGGCCTGCTCGAACCCCTGCCCGCCGCCGCCAAGCCCCCGGTCGCCACCCCTGGCGCGGGGCACCATCATTGAGGATCGATCCATGCTGAAGCGTATTTTTTTCCTGGCCCTGCTGGCCCTGGGCGGGACAGTCCAGGCCGGGGTCGCCATCGAACATTGGCAGAGCCCGGTGGGCACCCGGGTGTATTTCGTGCATAGCCCGGCCCTGCCGATTCTGGACGTGCAACTGGATTTTGCCGCGGGCAGCATGTTTGATCCTCCCGGCAAGGAAGGGCTGGCCGGCCTCACCCATGGCCTGCTCGACCTGGGGGCCGGCGAGCTGGACGAGACCGACATCAGCAACCGCATGGCCGATGTGGGCGCCAGCCTGGGCGGCAGCCTGGACAAGGACCGGGCCAGTCTCAGCCTGCGTACCCTGTCCCGGCCGGACAGGCGTGAAGCGGCCCTGGCCGTGCTGGAACAGGTGCTGCGCCAGCCCCGTTTCGAGGCGGCGATCCTGGCGCGCGAGCAGGGCCGCAGCATCGCTGCGCTCAAGGACGCCCTGACCCGGCCCGACACCCAGGCCAGCCGCGCCTTCTGGGCCGCCCTCTATCCGGCGCATCCCTATGGTCGCCTGAGCACGCCGGAGTCCCTGGCGGCTGTCCGTCAGCCCGATCTGCGCGAATTCTGGCGCAAACACTACAACGCCGCCAACGCCACCCTGACCCTGGTGGGTGATATTTCCCGGGCCGAGGCCGAGGCCCTGGCCCAGCGCCTCAGCGCCGCCCTGCCATCGGGCGAGCCCGTCGCCCTGCCCGCGCCTCCCGTCGCAGCCAATGGGCAGCGGCTGGAGCTGGCCTACCCGGCCAGTCAGGCCCACATCCTCGTGGGCATGCCCAGCGTGGTCCGGGGCGACCCGGATTTCTTCCCCTTGCTGGTGGGCAACTACACGCTCGGGGGCGGCGGCTTCGTTTCCCGCTTGATGCAGGAGGTGCGGGAAAAGCGGGGTTTTGCCTACAGCGTCTACAGCTACTTCGCCCCCATGCGCCAGGCAGGCCCCTTCCAGATCGGCCTGCAGACCAAGAAGGAGCAGGCGGAGGAGGCGCTCACCGTGGTCCGCCAGGTGCTGACCGGCTTCCTGGCCGAGGGCCCCACGCCTGCCGAACTCGAAGCGGCCAAGGCCAATCTGATCGGCAGCTTTCCCCTGCGCCTGGACAGCAACCGCAAGATCCTCGATCACGTCGCCATGATCGGCTTTTATGGCCTGCCCCTCGACTACCTCGATACCTATCAGGCCCGGGTTCGGGCCGTCAGCGCCGCAGACATCCGCCGCGCCTTCGCCCGCCATGTGCAGCCGGAGCAGCTCGTCACCGTGACGGTGGCGGCCGGGTGAATCAGGTCAGGATCATCGGTGGCCAGTGGCGCCGCCAGGTGCTGCGTTTTCCCGATAGCGAGGCCTTGCGGCCGACGCCGGACCGGGTGCGGGAAACCCTGTTCAACTGGCTGGGCCAGGACCTGAGCGGCCAGACCTGCCTGGACCTGTTTGCCGGTAGTGGCGCCCTGGGCTTCGAGGCTGCCTCGCGGGGGGCGGGGAAAGTGGTGCTGGTGGAACAGGCGCCCCGGGTGCTGGCCGCCCTGAAAGACAATGCGCAGCGATTGCAATGCGGCAATACGGTGGAGATAGTGGGCGGGGATGCGTTAAAATTCGCAGCTTCCTGCCGACAGCCCTTCGATGTACTGTTTGCCGACCCGCCCTACAAGCAGGGCTGGCTGGCAAGGCTGGAACCCCTGTTGCCCGGCCTGCTGGCCGGGGACGGAGCCCTGTACCTGGAGGCAGAAGCACCGGTGGCGGCCCTGGGGGCCTGGAAAACCGTGCGCCAGGGCCGGGCCGGGCAGGTTTATTTTCATTTGTTGCGGCAGGAGTCGAACGCGTGACGAGACAGGATTACCGCATCGCCATCTATCCGGGCACCTTCGATCCCATGACCAAGGGGCACGAGGATCTGGTGCGCCGGGCTTCCCGATTGTTCGATCGCCTGATCCTGGCCGTGGCCGAGAGCCCTTCCAAGCAGCCCTGCTTTCCCCTGGCGGACCGGGTGGAGATGGCCCGGGAGATCCTGGCCGACCTCGAAAACGTGGAGGTCTCGGGTTTCAATACCCTGCTCATGGATTTCGTCCACGAACAGGGCGCCAGCGTGATCGTGCGCGGCCTCAGGGCCGTTTCCGATTTCGAATACGAATTCCAGATGGCGGGCATGAACCGCCAGCTCTACCCCAATGTCGAAACCGTGTTTCTGACCCCGGGAGAGCAGTACATGTTTGTTTCGGCGTCAATGGTGCGCGAAATCGCACGGCTGGGCGGTGACGTCAGCAAGTTTGTCCAACCCGCTGTAGCAAGGCGACTGGCCGCCAGAAAAGCCAGCTAATTTTGATATGAGACGAGAGGAACGACTGCCATGGCTTTGATTATTACCGACGAATGCATCAACTGCGACGTTTGCGAGCCCGAGTGCCCCAATGGGGCCATTTCCCAGGGTGAGGAGATCTACCAGATCGACCCGGACAAGTGCACCGAGTGCGTTGGCCACTATGACGAACCTCAGTGTGTCCAGGTGTGTCCGGTCGATTGCATTCCCAAGGACCCCGCCCACGAAGAAAATGAAGATCAGCTCTGGGCCAAGTACGAGAAGCTCACCGGCAACAAGCGCCCGGCCTGATTCTGGCCTGATTCTGGCCTGATTTTGGCCTGATTTTGGCCTGATCCTGGCCTGATTCTGGCCTGATCCCGGCCTCTGTGCCACAAAAAACCCCGCGTCTCCGGCGGGGTTTTTTGTGGCATCCGGCAAGCTTTCGCCGCGTGCCCAAGCCCGTGCGGGGCCACGGGTCCGGCTCAGGGCTTACCAGGCTCTCCGGGCTTAGTGGGTGGGGCTTTCTTTTTGCTGCGAATCTTCTCGATGTTGGCAACCAGCAGCGTGTGCAGTTCGCTGCCTGGCTCGACCTGGGGCAGCACTTTTTCCCAGTAATCGGCGGCCCTGGTTTTGTCGCCGGCCTCCAGCGCAGCGGCGCCGGCCAGGAGCAGGGCCTGGCCGTATTCCGGATTCAGCTTCAAGGCCTGCTGGAGCAGCTCGCTGGGCTTGCCTTTGAAACCCTTGCCGGAGGACAGGGCCAGGGTTTCGGCGTAATCGGTCAGCAGGGCGGCATCCGTGGCCACCCGCTTGCCGGCCTTGGCATAGGCCTGGGCGGCGTCTTCCAGGCGGCCCATGACCTTGTAGGAGCGGGCCAGCATCACCCAGCCTTGTTCGTCGTCCGGATTTTCCGCCAGGCGGGCGGCCAGTCTGGCCACCATGGCTTCAATCTGCTCCGGGGTCATGGCGGGCGCCTGCGGCCGGGCCTGGCGCATGGCGGGGTCCAGGGCGGCGGGGGTGCCCAGCAGGGCATAACCGGCAACAGCCGCAACGGTCAGCCCCAGCAGCAAGGCGATGGCCAGCGCTGTGCTGGGCGTGTCGCGGGCCTGGGCCGGGCTGGCATCGGCCTGGGCGGTTTCTTCGAGAATGCGTTGCTTCAGTTCATCCCGGGCCTGGGTGAAATCGGCCCCGGAAAGATCGCCTTCCTGTCGTTCCTGTTCCAGTTCGGCGAGTTGGTCGCGCAGGATGGCCTGGTTGGTTTCCCGTTGCGCAACCTGGGTCGGCGCGCGGGATCCCGACCGCAGCAGGGGCGGCAGCAGGAACAGGGCGGTGGCGGCCAGGAGCGCCAGAGCGGCGAGGAGGAATATCGTCATGGCTGGAGATCTTTGCCTTGAAAGGGGCCTTGGAGGGGGCTGTCGGCGGGGTCGGGCTCCGTCAGCAGGGCGTCGGCCCGGCGGGCTTCCTCTCCGGAAAGCGGTCGGGCGGCCTGCAGCACCCGGTTGCGGCGGCGCAGGTAGAACTGCAGGGCGCCGATGCCCAGCACCAGAAATATCAGGGGACCGCCCCAGAGCAGCAGCGTCGTCGCCTTGAACGGCGGGCGGTAGAGCACGAAATCGCCGTAACGGGCGACCATGAAGTCGATGATCTGTTGGTCCGACTGGCCCGCCTGGATCATGCCCCGGATTTCCCGGCGCAGGTCCTTGGCCAGATCGGCGTTGGAACTGGCAATGGTTTCGTTCTGGCAGACCAGGCAGCGCAGTTCGGCGGAGATGGCCTGCAGGCGTTGTTCTGACACCGGGTCGTCGGACAGGGGGCGGGCCTCTTCGGCCAGGCCCAGCTGGCAGGCCAGGGCCAGGCCGAGGGCGGCAAGGAAGCGGCTGAAATAAAGACGGGCGCTCATTGGTTCAGCTCCGCGATCAGGGGCAGGATCTTCTTTTCCAGCACCTCGGGGGTGAGGGGGCCGATCTGCTTGAAACGGATGATGCCGGCCTTGTCGATCACATAGGTTTCCGGCACCCCGTAAACCCCGTAATCGATCCCCACCCGGCCATCGAGATCAAGCACCGTCAGGGTGTAGGGGTCGCCATGGTCGTTCAGCCACTGAGTGGCCCGCTCCCGGGCCAGGGCATGTTCCTGCTCCAGGGGCATCTTGCTGCTGTCGAGACTGCCGTCGCCGCGCACTTCCTTGTAGTTGAGGCCGACAATGGGCGCAACTTGCTGCTTGCCCAGCTGCACCAGGAGCGGGTGTTCCTGGCGGCAGGAGACGCACCAGGAGGCCCAGACATTGAGCATCCAGACCTTGCCGCGCATCTCTTCTGGAGCGAAGGCCTGGCCTGCGGCGCCCAGCCTGGGCAGCTTGAAGGCCGGAGCGGGCTTGTCCACCAGCGGCGAGGGCACTTCCCGGGGGTCCAGGTTGAGGCCCACGGCCAGGAGGATCACCAGGGCGGCGAAGGCCACCAGAATCCAGGCAAACTTGTTCTTCATCATGGCGCTTCTCCTGCGGGGCGGTTGGCCGGGTTTTTGCGCCGGCGGCGCGTGCGGTAACGGCGGTCGAGCATGGCGACCAGCCCGCCCAGGGCCATGATGCCGCAGCCGGCCCAGATCCAGTCCACGAAGGGTTTGTAATAGACCCGCACCGCCCACTCGGCTTCGGGCTTGTCCCGGTCGATCGGCTCGCCCAGGGCAACATAGACATCGCGCAGCAGTCCGGCGTCAATGGCGGCCTCGGTCATGGGCATCATGGAAGAGCGGTAATGGCGCTTTTCCGGATGCAGCCGCTTGTCAAGCCTGCCATCCCGCAGCAATTCCACCTGACCCTGCCAGGCGGTGTAGTTGGGGCCTTCGACCTGCTTTACGCCGAGGAAGCGGAAGGTGTTGCCGGAGACGGTCACCGTGTCGCCGGGAGCCATCTTCACGTCCTTCTCTTCTTGATAGCCGCCGACCATGGTGATGCCGACCACGAACACGGCGACTCCCAGATGGGCCAGGTGCATGCCCCAGAAGTGGCGCGGCTGACGCAGGGCGGCGCTCAGGAAGCTGTCGCTGCCACGGGTGGCCTGCACGCGCTGGACAAAATTGATGGCCACGGTGAGTGCCACCCAGGTCGCCAGGAGCAGGCCCAGGCCGACCAGCGGGGTCCAGCTGCCGTACATGAAGGGCAGGGTCACGGCCACCACGCCGGCGACGCCCAGGGCCCATTTCAGCAGGCGGGCGATTTCCGGCAGGGAGGCATGCTTCCAGCGGGCAAAGGGGCCGATCCCCATCAGGAACACCAGCGGGGCCATGATGGGAACGAACACCGCATTGAAATAAGGCGGACCGACGGAAATCTTGCCCAGGGCCAGGGCGTCGATCAGCAGCGGGTACAGGGTGCCCAGCAGCACCGTGCCGGCCGCCACCACCAGCAGCACATTGTTGGTGAGCAGCAGGGATTCCCGGGAAAAGAGGCCGAAGCGGCCGCCCAGGCCCACCTTGGGGGCGCGCCAGACGAACAGGGCGAGCGACAGGCCGATCACCGTGACCAGGAAGGCCAGGATGAAGATGCCGCGCGTCGGGTCGGTGGCGAAGGCATGCACCGAGGTGAGCACCCCGGAGCGGACCAGGAAGGTGCCCAGCAGCGACAAGGAGAAGGCGGAAATGGCGAGCAGCACCGTCCAGTTCTTGAAGCTGCCGCGCTTTTCCGTCACCGCCAGGGAGTGCAAGAGGGCGGTGCCCACCAGCCAGGGCATGAGGGAGGCGTTTTCCACCGGGTCCCAGAACCACCAGCCACCCCAGCCCAGTTCGTAATAGGCCCACCAGGAGCCCATGGCGATGCCCAGGGTCAGGAGCACCCAGGCGGCCAGGGTCCAGGGCCGGGACCAGCGCGCCCAGGCGGCATCGAGCTGGCCGGAGAGCAGGGCGGCGATGGCGAAGGCGTAGGCCACCGAGAAGCCGACATAGCCCATGTACAGCAGCGGCGGATGAATCACCAGGCCCGGGTCCTGCAACATCGGGTTCAGGTCCCGGCCTTCGGCCACGCCGGGCAGGACGCGTTCGAAGGGGTTGGAGGTGAGGAGGATGAACAGCAGGAAGCCGAAGGCCACCAGGCACAGGGTGCCCAGCACCCGGGCCAGCATGGGGGCGGGCAGATTGCGCGAGAATCCGCTCACCAGCAGGGCCCACCAGGTCAACATCAGCATCCACAGCAGCAGCGAACCTTCGTGCCCGCCCCAGACCCCGGCAATGCGGTATTGCAGCGGCAGCAGGGAGTTGGAGTGCTGGGCCACATAGATGACCGAGAAATCGTTGGCCACGAAGGCCTGGGTCAGGCAGAGGTAGGCAATCGTCACCAGAAAAGCCATGGCCTGGGCGCCGGGACGGGCCAGGGCAATCCACGGGCCACGGTTCTGGTGCGCGCCCAGGAGCGTCAGCACGCCGACGGCGAGGGAGACGAGCAGGGCGAGAATGAGGGCGAAATGGCCGAGTTCGGGAATCATGAGGGCTTCCGGTTACTTGCCGTAGGGGGCGGGGGCGGGGACGGGGACGGGAGCGGGGACGGTGGTCGGG
>NZ_JBASOH010000121.1:0-5657 GCF_049658005.1 Azovibrio sp.
GTGTTGCCCATGGGGCGCACCAGGGCTTCTTGCGCCAGGGCGGCGCGGTAGAAGCGGCGGGAGAAGGCGGGGTCGCTACTGTCCACATCGATGGCCAGGATCATGCCCTGCTGGCGCAGGTGGCGCACCCGGGGATGGCCGGCCAGGGGGGCGAAGGCGGCCTTGATCTGGGCGGCTCTTGCTTGGTTGGCGATGAGCACCTGGTCTGCCTCGAAGAGGTCCAGGGTGGCGAGGGCGGCGCGGCAGGCGAGCGGATTGCCGGTGTAGGAATGGGAGTGGAGAAAGCCGCGCTGGGTGGCTTCGTCGTAGAAGGCGGCGTAGATCGCATCGGTGCCAAGCACGATGGCAAGGGGCAGATAGCCGCCGGAAATGCCTTTCGAGAGGCAAAGGAGGTCCGGTTTGATGCCGGCCTGCTCGTGCGCGAAGAAGGTGCCGGTGCGGCCGCAGCCCACGGCGATTTCGTCGCAGATCAGATGCACTTCGTAGCGATCGCAGAGTTGCCGGGCGAGGCGCAGGTATTCCGGGTCGTACATGACCATGCCGGCAGCGCCCTGGACCAGGGGTTCGACGATGAGGGCGGCGATGTGCTCCCCTTCGGCTTCCAGTTTGGCTTCAAGGGCGGCGGCGGCGCGCCGGGCTACATCGATGGCGGTTTCTCCGGGTTCGGCGCGGCGGGAATCGGGGCACATCACGGTGTCGGCCTGGCGTACCAGGGGGGCGTAGGCGTCCTTGAACAGGGCCACGTCGGTGACCGCCAGGGCCCCCACGGTTTCCCCGTGGTAGCTGCCTTTGAGGCAGAGGAAGCGGTTCTTCTGCGGCCGGCCCCGGTTCTGCCAGTAATGAAAGCTCATCTTCAAGGCGATTTCCGTGGCGGAGGCGCCGTCGGAAGCGTAGAAGGCGTGGCCCAGGTGGCCGCCGGTGAGGGCCGAGAGGCGCTCCGACAGTTCCACCACCGGCGGGTGGGTGAAGCCCGCCAGCATCACATGCTCCAGGCTTTCCAGCTGCTCCTTCAAGGCGGCGTTGATGCGCGGGTTGGCGTGGCCGAACAGATTGGTCCACCAGGAGCTGATGCCGTCCAGGTAGCGCTTGCCGTCGAAATCGAAGAGCCAGGCCCCGGCACCCCGGGCGATGGGGACGAGGGGCAGGGCCATGGGGCCCTGGCTGTGGTGGTGCTGCATCTGGGTGCAGGGGTGCCAGACAGCGGCGAGGCTGCGGGCGAGCCAGTCTTGATTGTTCATGGCGTGCATGGTGTCAAGGTGAGGCGCGACGGCTCGATACAAAGGCGCGGCGCGGCAGAGGCCGGGTTTTGCCCGTTGACGCCATCGGCGCCCTGGCGATGGGTTGGCTGAGGGTTGGCTGATGGTTGGGCTGATGGTTGGGCTGATGGTTGGGCTGATGGATGGGCAAAGGGATGGTCAGAGGGATCGGTAAATGGATCGGCAAAGGGATGGGATTGGCGACAAGGCTAGGCTCAATGCAGGGTCTGCGGCACCGTGTCGGCCTGCTCGGGCATTTCCGCATGGACCAGTTCTCCTTCGGTATTGGGAAAGAAGGGGGCGCCGCAATCGTCGCAAAATTCCATGGGCAGCCGGTGTTCGAGGCTGACGATGTCCTTGATGCCGCACTGGCGCAAGGTGGCGTCGATCTCCCCGGCCACGTCGGTCTGCTCGGTTTCGTCCCCGAGCAGGGCCCAGACCACGCCGTGGAACACGGTATTGTCCTGGTCGCGGGGGGAAAGGCCGATCCGGTATTCCTCCAGGCGCTGGTCGTAGCAGGGGGCGACCACGGCCCGCATTTCTTCGGGCAAGAGGCCGAGCGTGGTCTGCAGGAAGGCGACCGAGGCCTTGACTGCATAGGCGCGCGATTCCTGGTCGGCCTGACGGCAGGCGTTGTGATAGGCATTGGGTAAAAGCGGCTCATAGGCGCAGCCCGTGAGCAAAGGGGCGAGATTGGGGCTGCCCTGCTTGATCCAGGCGGCGAGCGTGCTTTCCCTGCTGGCGTCGGCCTCGTTCCAGCGGAACAGCGGGCCGCCCTGGGGGGCGGCGACGACGCCGATCAGGTAACGCACGTCGGAGAGGAAGCGGGTGGTCTCCGGCAGGTCCCGGGTGTCGAGGTGCAGGTTTTCATGGCGCATGGCTTGTTCGCCCAGGGTCCTGGTCAGCAGCCAGGTGTCGTGGAAGCTGCGCGGCAACTGGTCGGGGCTGAACAGGAAGTCTACCAGGGTGAGGCGGGTGTCCTGGGCAAAAACATGGGCCCCGAGTTGCACTGCGAGGGGGGTCAGGCTGTTTGCGCCCAGGGGGCCGGCGGGGATGGTGTAGCGCGACCAGGCCAGGATGGGGGCGGCAAAAAGCTGGATGTCGTATTTCTGCCCGGCGAGTTCCAGGGTGTCGGATTCGGTCATGGCTTCGACCATCGAGGCCAGCTCGTCGTGGGCCCGGGGATGGGATTCGAACAGGCGGTCCATGGCCTGGGTCAGCTCATCCTCGGCACCGGACTGGATCAGGCCTTTCACCAGGTCGGCCAGGCGGACCTCCCAGTAGTTGTCTTCCAGCTTGCAGCAGGATTCGGAAAGGCCGATGGCCAGGCGCTGCAACTCTGCTGCGTCACGGGAGACTCGGTCGCGGGCGCCGAAACGGGCACGGTTCATGGTTCTTCCTTGGTGGGAAAAGCCGGCTATTGTACCAAGTCGTCAGTCTGTTTTTTGGGCGGCAGGAAGAAATCCCGGGGCTGGGTGAGCAGACGGCGGCTCAGCCCCTGCATCAATTGCCGGCCCTGGGAGAAGGTGACGCCCCGGGCGCGCAGGGCTACGAACAGGGCCAGGGCGAAACTGACGCCCAGGTTGACCAGGCCGATGCCGGCCACGCCGACGCAGGCCCAGAGGAAGGGGGCCAGGGGCGGGGCGAAGTCGTAGGCGGCAGCGGCATAACCGAGATAGGCGGAAGAGAAGGCAACGTGGCGGATGTCGATGGGCAGCCCCAGCAGCATGCCGATGCCCCAGGCGCTGCCCAGCATCATGCCGAAGATGAAGTTGCCGGCCAGGGCACCCATGTGGCGTTCGACATAATCGGCAAAGCTCTCCAGCCGCTCGGCTCCGAAGAAACGGCGCGGCCATTGCAGTTGCTTGATGCGCTGGGGAATGCGGTTGTAGATCGCCAGGTTGTCGAAATAGCCGGCGATCAGGCCCGAGAGGAACAGGCAGACCCCGGCCACTCCGGCATAGAACAGGGCGCCGCTGGCAAAGGGGTGGTGCCCGGCCAGGAGTTGTTCCGCTTCTTTCGGGCTGATGCCCTGCTGCCCGGTGAGCAGGGCGATCAGGAAGCTGATGGCAATGGCAGAGGGAATGGCGACAGACACGTTCCCCAGGATGGCGATGAGCTGGCTGCGTGTGGTGCGGGCGATCAGGGTGATCAGATTGTCCAGGTCCCGCACCTTGCCCCGGGATTCACCGATCGAGGCGGCCAGGGCATTGGCGGTCATGGCCGGCTGCTTGGTGGCCACGGTGAGGCCCATCATGTAGATCAGCATGAAGCCCAGCCCGTAGTTGAGGCCGTAGGCCAGCATCTCGTTCAGGGGGGCCAGATGCACATGGTGCATGGCCAGCTTGACCATGGCCATGGCGGCAATGAAGACGCCGGCCCCCATGGCCGCCCGCGCCATGCTGAAGTATTCCTTGCGGCTTTCAGTGATGTAGTGCTCACCCGCCTTGCCGGCATATTCGGTGATCCGCCGGGCGGTGATTTCCAGGTTCTGTTGCCAGAGGGTGCGCAGGTCGTTCTTGCGGCAGGACGCGAACACCAGGGTCTTGAACAGGGCGATGATGGCAGGATAGGCGGTGCGGCCGCTGCGGTCGCGCTGCAGATCTCCGGCAATCGTGGCCAGTTGCTCACCCCGGTTGATGTGGTCGCGCAGGCACTGCAGCTTGTAGGTCAGCTGCAGGCTGGTGCCGGCCTGGGCCGAGCGGCGGTGCAGGCGTTCCACGGCGGCGCGGCACTGGTCGAACAGCACCAGCAACTGTTTTTCGTCCTCGCTCACCGCATCCGGGTCATCCCAGCGGTGCAGGCAGCACTCCACGAAAGCACGCGTTTCCAGGTTCTGGGCCAAAAAGGGGGAGTCGGTGCGGGACAAAGCGGGGTCGAGGCGCAGCAGTTCCGGCTCGAAGCCGATCACCGTCATGCGGTAGGACAGCAGCCACAGGCTGTGCAGCATGGTGGGCAAGCCGCCGGGCAGGGTCTTGGGGTCGGCCTCCTCATCAAAGTGCAGGCTCTTCAGCAGCGTGGTCCAGACGGCTTCTTCCACCCCGCCGACCCAGATTTCGTCGGTCTTGCGGTCAAACAGGGTGAGCAGCATGTCGCCCAGATATTCGTCGGGCTGCTGCACGTCGGGGAGCAGGGTGTGGGTGATGCGCCGCCAGGTTTCGGAGAAGAAACCGGTGATGGGCAAGATGCCCAGGGATGCATAAAGGGAGCCCGCCTTGCGGGTGGAGAACAGCGTATCGATGGCATCGCGCACCTGCTGGCGCAGTTCCGGATCCGCCTCCAGCCTGAGGGTCAGGGACTGGATGCGGGCCGTGGCGGATGCGATGTCTTCCGGGTTCCTGGGGCGCAGTTGATTCACCAGCCCGGCCAGCAGGATCAGAGGGTCCTGCTCTCCCTCTGCGAGACTGCGAATTTGCTGTTCCATGAGCTTGGCTTTCCGGTTTCCTGAGGCCGCATTATCGCCGAAAGTGGTGAACCGCTAAAATCAGCTGCCCGGATCGAAGGAGTCATCTACATGTTCATGCTTGTTTCCCCCGCCAAATCGCTGGATTTTGAAAATCCCGTTCCTGTTGATCTGCCGCATACCCTGCCGGACTGGCTGTCGGAATCCGCCGCCCTGATCGAGCGCCTGCGCGAGCTTTCCCCGGCCGAGGTGGCCGAACTCATGGACCTGAGCGACAAGCTGGCGGTGCTCAATGTGACCCGCTACGCCGAGTGGGCGCTCCCTTTCACCCCGGAGAACGCCAGGCAGGCCGTGCTGGCCTTTAATGGCGACGTTTATGAAGGCCTGGATGCCGCCCATCTGGAAGCGGCCGACCTGGAATGGGCGCAGGCCCACCTCGGCATTCTCTCGGGCCTTCATGGCCTTTTGCGACCGCTCGACCTGATCCAGCCCTACCGGCTCGAAATGGGGACGAAACTCGCCAACTCCCGCGGCAAGGATCTTTATGCCTGGTGGGGCGAGCGGCTGCGCGATGCGGTGCGGGCCGCCACCGAGGCTTCCGGCAGTCCGGTTTTGGTGAACCTCGCTTCGGAGGAATACTTCAAGGCGGTGCGCGCCAGGACCCTGGATCTTCCCATCATCCAGCCCGTGTTCGAGGACTGGAAGGGCGGTCAATACAAGATCATCAGCTTTTATGCCAAGCGCGCCCGGGGCCGCATGGCCCGCTACGCGATCCAGAACCGTATCGACGAGCCGGAAGCGCTGAAGGATTTCGACCTCGATGGCTATGCTTTCGAGGCGGCGGCAAGCGACGGGAAGACCTGGGTGTTCCGCCGCCGCCAGGCGACTTGACCGGTCCTGCGCTTCAAGGGCAATTCAGGGGCACTTCAGGGGCAATTCAGGGGCAATTCAGGGGCAATTCAGGGGCAATTCAGGGGCAATTCAGGGGCAATTCAGGG
>NZ_JBASOH010000122.1:0-34048 GCF_049658005.1 Azovibrio sp.
GCCAGTAGAGGCCGGAATAAGGCTGTTTCAGGCGCGGGTCGCTCAGTTCCCGGCGCACCTGGGGCTGGCCATCGGCGTCGAGTTCGAGGTGGCCGGTGAGCTGGTTCAGGTGCACCCGCAATTCGGCCCGGGCCTGACGCGCCACATGGTCCTGAAACAGGTCGGTCAGGATCAGCCCGGTTGCCACCAGGGTCGCCAGCACCCAGGCCAGCGTGCCCAGCAGCAGGCGCCGGCCCAGGGTGCCCGGACGAAAGGGACGGATCACGGCGGCCCCACCAGGCGATAGCCTAGGCCGCGCACGGTTTCAATCAGTTCCGCCGGCAACTTCTTGCGCAGCCGGGCGATGAAAACCTCGATGGTGTTGGAATCGCGCTCAAAATCCTGGGCATAGAGATGCTCGGTCAGTTCCTGGCGCGACAACACCTGGCCGGGGTGATGCATCAGGTAGGCCAGCAAGCGGTATTCGTGGCTGGTGAGCGCCAGGGTCCGGCCCGCGAGACTGATCCGCTGGGCACGGCTGTCCAGCAGCAGGGGGCCGCAGGCGATTGCGTCGCTGGCATGGCCGTGGGCACGACGAATCAGGGCGCGCAGCCGGGCCAGCAATTCCTCCATGTGAAAAGGTTTGGTCAGGTAATCATCGGCCCCGGCGTCGATGCCGGCCACTTTCTCGTGCCAGTTGTCGCGGGCGGTGAGGATCAGCACCGGCATGGTCCGCCCGCCAGCCCGCCAGCGGCCCAGCACGGTGAGGCCGTCGATGCCGGGCAGACCGAGATCGAGCACCACGGCATCGAATGGCGTTTCCTCGCCCAGATAGAGGGCATCCCGGCCGTTGTCCGCCTGTTCCACCACATGCCCGGCCTCTGCCAGTGCCGCGCCGACCTGGGCCGCCAGGAGGGGATCGTCTTCCACCAGCAAGATCCGCATCAGGGCCGTCCTTCCGTTTGCACCGGGCGGTTTTTTTGCCGGATCAGTCTGCCATCACGAGCGTCCAGATCCAGCTTGGTGACCGCGCCATCCTGGCGCAGCAGCTTGATTTCATACACCCAGTTACCGAGTTCCCGTTCCAGCTCCACCTCCAGCACCTGGCCGGGATAATCCTTTTCCACCCGCTCCAGGATCTGGCGCAAAGGCATGACCTCTCCTGCCGCCAGCGCCTTGCGGGCCTGCTCGTGATCGGCCTGATCAGCCCAGGCCGGGGCCACAACCGGACCCGCGAGGAGGAGCAGCAAGGCCAGCCGGCGACTTGAAGCACCCAGATATCGGTTCATGAACAGTTCTCCTGTTGTCGTGCCCCATGCCCTCCAAGCCTTCGAGGCAGCGCGGATTGTGGCCGCCCGAGCCTGCCGCAGGACATTCCATTGAACAACGATGCGTCATGCCGGCCCGCATGGTTCCGGTTTGATCAGCGCTACGCTAAGCCACCCCGCCTGAACAGAAACTGAACGGCGGATTCAGGAAAGGTTCAGCCGGGCCAGCGCAAAGTGGCGCCATTGCCCTAGAAACAGGATGAAACCATGAACGCCTTGCCCTTCACAATTGCCGTTTTCAGTCTGGCCAGCCTGATTGCCCTGCCCGCCCAGGCCGACCCCCGCGCAACCCTGCTGGCCGGCTATGCCCGGGAAGCCGGACTGGCCGGCCCCGACGCCTTCTCTGCCGCCCGCGGTGAAGCCCTGCACCAGCGCCAGGCCGGAGGGGGCAAGCCCGACACCCCTTCTTGCACCCGTTGCCATGCCAGCGACCCGCGCCAGGCCGGGCGCACCCGCACCGGCAAGCCCATCGCCCCCATGGCCGCCTCCGCCAGCCCGGAGCGCTACACCGACCCGGCCAAGGTGGAAAAGTGGTTCAAGCGCAATTGCGACGAAGTCCTGGGGCGGGCTTGTACCCCCCAGGAAAAGGGTGACTGGCTCGCCTACATGCTATCTCGCTGAAGCGAAACTCCGAAGGAGACTCCCATGCCCCGCCCTGTCATCCGTCCCCTGCTCCTGGGCCTTGCCGCCCTGGGCATTTCCGCCGCCCTCTACAGCCGCGCCCAGGCCGGCGGCGAGCATTATTTTCCCCCGGTCCAGGACAAGACGACCCTGGCCGAATGCGGCAGCTGCCACCTGGCCTACCCGGCGGCCATGCTCCCGGCCGCCTCCTGGAAGAAGATGATGGCCAATCTCGACCCGCATTTCGGCGACAACGCCAGCCTCGACCCGCAAACCACGGCGGCCATCACCCGCTATCTCGTCGACCACGCCGGCGACACCGGCGGTAGCGCCTATGGCCGCAAGCTGCTGCGCGGCGTGGCAGCCGGCGATGCCCCGCAGCGCATTACCACCTTGCCGAAATGGGTGAAGGAACACCGTGAAGTCCCCAAGTCCGACTGGGCCAGGAAGGAAGTCGGCACCAAGGCCAACTGCGCCGCCTGTCACCAGGATGCGGAGCGGGGCTATTTCGAAGAAGATTGAAGGAGCCGATCATGAAAAAGCTGACCCCCACCGCCCTCCTGGGCGCTTTCATCACCCTCCTGGTCCTGGCCTGGGGCGCCAACCTGCGCTACGGCGCCGGCCTGCCCGCCGGTGCCGCCCCGCTCTGGGTGTTCCGCGCCGAGCTGCTCAAGCTCTCGGGCCTGCTCGCCGTGGGGCTGATGTCCTTGATCATGGTGCTCGCCACCCGCCCGGTCTGGCTGGAAAAGCCCCTGGGCGGCATGGACCGGATCTATCAAACCCATAAGTGGGCCGGCATCCTCGCCGGCATCGCCGTGCTGATCCACTGGGGGGCCGACGAAGCCGGCGGCCTCATCAAGGGCCTGATCGGCGCAGGCGGCAAGGTGAGCCGGGAACACGGCTCGGAACTATATGAATCCCTGCTGGATCTGGGCAAGGAAATGGGCGAATGGGCCCTCTATCCGCTCCTCATCCTGATCGCCCTCACCTTGCTCAAACGCTTTCCCTTCAAGCCCTGGCGGGTGCTGCACCGGGCCATGCCGGTGCTCTATCTGATGGGCGCCTTGCACGGCCTCATGCTGGCGCCGCTCACCTGGTGGCAGCAACCCGTGGGCTGGGCCCTCGCCCTCCTGGTCGCCGCCGGCAGCTGGGGCGCCGTGCTTTCCCTCCTCGGGCGGATCGGCAAGCGCCGCCAGTATCGAGGCGAAATCCTGCAGGTGGAAGAACCGGCGCCGGGCCTCACCCGCCTCACCTGCCGCATCGAGCCGCGCTGGCCCGGCCACCGCCCCGGCCAGTTCGCCTTCCTCACCCTGCACGACCGGGAAGGCAGCCACCCCTTCACCATCGCCAGCGCCCCGCGCGAAGATGGCAGCCTCTGCTTTGCCATCAAGGCCCTGGGCGATTACACCCGCGACCTGGCCAGCCGCCTCAAGGTCGGGCAGCACGTCACGGTGGAAGGCCCCTACGGCTGCTTCGATTTCCAGGGCGAAAAACCCCAGGTCTGGATCGCCGGCGGGGTCGGCGTCACCCCCTTCCTGGCCGGCCTCGAAGCCCTGCACCACGCCCCGGGCACCGCCGTGAGCCTGCATTATTGCTGCCGCGACAGCCGCAACGACCCGTTTGTCCCCCAACTCCAGAGGCTGTGCGCCGACCTGCCCGGAGTGCGCCTGCACATCCACGACACCCCCCGGGAAGGCCCCCTGACCGTGGCACGGCTGGCACAACTGGAACCCGGCCTGGCCGGCAGCGATATCTGGTTCTGCGGCCCGGCAGGCTTCGCCCGCAGCCTGAAGCAAGGCCTCAGGACCCAAGGCCTGGATCAGGTATGCCTGCATCAGGAGGCGTTCGAGATGCGCTGAAAACGGGGATATCCGGCGCCCGCATCAAGGGGACTCCGGGACACTCCGGGGCATTCCGGGGTACTCCGGGACATTCCGTGACACTTCGCCGGACCTCCCGCACCCCCGGCAGGCCCCGCTTAGCGCCACAGCACGCAAACCCACACCATGGCCATGAACAGCAGGGAAAACAGCACGGCGGCGCTGCCCTGATCCTTGGCGCGGCCGGCCAGTTCGTGCACTTCCGGCGAGGCCTTGTCCACTACCGCCTCGACGGCGGAGTTGAGCAGCTCCACGATCATGACCAACAGGATGCTGCCGGCCAGCAGGGCCCGCTCCACGCCGGTCTGACCGAGCCACAGCCCCAGGGGAATGCTGACCATGGCGAGCAGCGCCTCTTCCCGGAAGGCGGCTTCGTGATGCCAGGCGGCACAGAGGCCCTTCTTTGAATAGCCCAGGGCGTTCACCAGCCGCTGCAGGCCTTTCTTGCCTTTGAACGGAGCGGCGGAAGGGGGTTGTGGAGTGCTCATTTTCTTTCCAGTAAAGGTTTGAGGAAGCGGCCCGTATGGCTTTTTGCCGTGGCTGCGAGGGTTTCCGGCGTGCCGGTAGCCAGGATGCGGCCGCCGCCGCCGCCCCCTTCGGGGCCCAGGTCCACCAGCCAGTCGGCGGTCTTGATCACGTCCAGATTGTGCTCGATCACCACCACGGTGTTGCCGTGCGCGGTGAGCCGGTGCAGCACCGTCAGCAGCATTTCGATGTCGGCAAAATGCAGGCCGGTGGTCGGTTCATCAAGAAAATACAGGGTGCGGCCGGTGTCCCGTTTCGAAAGTTCCAGGGCCAGCTTCACCCGCTGGGCTTCGCCGCCGGAGAGGGTGGTGGCGCTCTGGCCCAGCGTGATGTAGGAAAGGCCCACATCCATCAGGGTCTGCAGCTTCCTGGCCACGACCGGCACGGCATCGAAGAATGCCCGGGCCTGTTCCACCGTCATGCCCAGGATGTCGTGGATGTTCTTGCCCTTGTAATGGATCTCCAGGGTTTCCCGGTTGTAGCGCTTGCCGTGGCAGACGTCGCAGGGCACGTAGATGTCGGGCAGAAAGTGCATTTCCACCTTGATCATGCCGTCCCCCTGGCAGGCTTCGCAGCGGCCGCCCTTGACGTTGAAGCTGAAGCGGCCGGGGCCGTAGCCCCGGGCCCGGGATTCGGGCACCTGGGAGAACAGATCGCGGATCGGGGTCAAGAGGCCGGTGTAGGTGGCCGGGTTGGAGCGGGGCGTGCGGCCGATGGGCGACTGGTCCACGTTGATGACCTTGTCGAAATGGTCGAGGCCTATGATGTCATCATGTTCGGCCGGCTCGGTGGTGGAACCATAGATGGCCTTGGCCGCCGCCGCATACAGGGTGTCGTTGATGAGGGTGGATTTGCCCGAGCCGGAGACCCCGGTGACGCAGGTGAGCAGCCCCACCGGCAGTTCCAGGTCCACGTTCTTGAGGTTGTTGCCCCGGGCACCGATGACTTTCAAGGTCTTGTCCGGGTCGGGGTGGCGGCGCTGGGCCGGCACGGCAATCTGCTTCCGGCCCGAGAGATAGGCGCCGGTGAGGGAATCCGGGTTGGCCGCCACTTCGGCCGGGCTGCCCTGGGCGACGATGTTGCCCCCATGGATCCCGGCACCGGGGCCGATATCCACCACATGGTCGGCCATGCGGATCGCGTCTTCGTCATGTTCGACGACGATCACCGTATTGCCCATGTCGCGCAGGTTGCGCAGGGTCTGCAGCAGCCGGTCGTTGTCGCGCTGGTGCAGGCCGATCGAGGGTTCGTCCAGCACATACATCACTCCGGTCAGGCCGGAGCCGATCTGGGAAGCCAGGCGGATGCGCTGGGCCTCGCCGCCGGAGAGGGTATCCGCCGAGCGTTCCAGACACAGGTAATCGAGGCCGACGTTGATCAGGAATTGCAGGCGGGAGGTGATTTCCTTGAGGATTTTCCCGGCCACCTGGGCCTTCTGGCCGCTGAGCTGCAGGGTATCGAAAAAGTCCCGGGCGGCCTTCAGGGGCAGACGGCTGACGGCATACAGGGTCTTGCCGCCGACCTGCACATGGCGCGCTTCCTTGCGCAGCCGGGTGCCAGCGCAACTGGGGCAGGTCTGGTTGCTGATGTACCGGGAGAGCTCTTCCCGCACCGCCTGGGAATCGGTTTCCTTGTAGCGCCGCTCCAGGTTGGGAAGGATGCCTTCGAAGGGATGCGCCTTGTCCACCCGCTTGCCGCGCTCGTTGAGGTACTGGAAGGAAATGGCTTCCCGCCCGGAACCATAGAGGATGGCATGGCGGCTTTCGTCGCCGAGGTCCGCGAACGGCGTGTCCAGATCAAAGCCGTAGTGGCTCCCCAGGGACTGGAGCATCTGGAAGTAGAACGGACTCTTCTTGTCCCAGCCCTTGATGGCGCCGGCAGCCAAAGAGAGATGGGGCTGGCTCACCACCCGCTTCGGGTCGAAGAACTGGATCACCCCCAGCCCGTCGCACTTGGGACAGGCGCCCATGGGATTGTTGAAGGAAAACAGCCGGGGCTCCAGCTCCTGCAGGGAATAGGAGCAGATCGGGCAGGCAAACCTGGCGGAGAACAGGTGTTCCTTGCCGCTATCCATTTCCAGGGCGATGGCGCGGCCGTCGGCGTGGCGCAGGGCGGTCTCGAAGGATTCGGCCAGGCGCTGGCGCATGTCGTCGCGCACCTTGATCCGGTCCACCACCACATCCACCGTGTGCTTCTGGCTCTTGGCGAGCCTGGGCAACTCGTCCATTTCGTATACCGTGCCGTCGATCCTGAGGCGCACGAAGCCCTGGGCGCGCAGCTCGGCAAACAGTTCCTGCTGTTCGCCCTTGCGGTTGGCGACCACGGGGGCCAGGATCATCAGCCGGGTGTCTTCCGGCAGGGCCAGCACATGATCCACCATCTGGGACACGGTCTGGGCCTCCAGGGGCTGGTCGTGCTCGGGGCAGTAGGGGGTGCCGGCCCGGGCATAGAGCAGACGCAGGTAGTCGTGGATTTCGGTGACCGTGCCCACGGTGGAGCGGGGGTTGTGGCTGGTGGCCTTCTGTTCGATGGAGATCGCCGGAGACAAGCCCTCGATCAGGTCCACATCCGGCTTGTCCATCCGTTGCAGGAACTGCCGGGCGTAGGCGGAGAGGGATTCCACATAGCGGCGCTGCCCCTCGGCATAGAGGGTGTCAAAGGCCAGGGAAGACTTGCCGGAACCGGACAGGCCGGTGATCACGATCAGTTGATCCCGGGGCAAATCCAGACTGATGTTTTTCAGATTATGGGTACGGGCGCCGCGAATTCGGATGGCTTCCATGAGGATTCTCGAGTGGGGTGTTGCCGGAGGTGAAACGCAAACCTGTTAATATAAGCGCTTCACTGCGATGCACCAAAACCTTTCCCGCGCTTTCGTATCGGAGCCCGGGTTTTCCATTCAAAAGCCCCGATGACCGATTCCATCACTGATCGCCTGAGCCCGGAAGAACGCCGTACCGGCATGAGCCTGGCCGCCATTTTCGGCCTGCGCATGCTGGGGCTGTTTCTGGTCCTGCCCGTCTTTGCCGTCTTTGCCCGGGATTTCCCCGGCGGCGACGACCTGACCCTGGTGGGCCTGGCCCTGGGCGCCTACGGCCTGACCCAGGCCTGCCTGCAGATCGCCTGGGGTTCCGCCTCGGATCGCTGGGGCCGCAAACCCATCATCGTCGCCGGCCTGCTGCTGTTTGCCCTCGGCAGCGCTGTCGCCGCCCTGGCGCCGGATATCCACTGGATCATCATCGGCCGGGTGATTCAGGGTGCCGGCGCCATTTCCGCCGCCGTCACCGCCCTGGCCGCCGACCTGACCCGGGAACAGCACCGCACCAAGGTGATGGCCATGATCGGTTCTTCCATCGGCCTGGTCTTTGCCGGTTCCCTGGTGGCCGCGCCCCTGCTCTATGCCGCCATCGGCATGAGCGGCATTTTCTGGCTCACCGGCATCCTGGCCCTGGCCGCCATCGTCGTACTGCTGAAAGTGGTGCCCGCCGCCCCGCCCCCGATTCCCGGCCCGCCCGTCTCCCTGCTCTTTGTGCTGCTGGAACCCCAGCTGGCCCTTCTCAATTTCGGCGTCTTCGCCCTGCACCTGACCCAGACCGCCCTCTGGGTGCTGGTCCCCTCGGCCCTGATCCAATATGGCGGCCTGCCCATGGCCGAGCACTGGAAGGTGTATCTGCCCGCCGTGCTGCTCTCCTTCATGGTGATGGTGCCCGCCGTGATCGCGGCCGAGAAGAAAGGCATGATGAAACCGGTATTTACCGGCGCCATCGCCCTGCTGCTGCTGGTTCAGGTGGGCTTTTACTTCGCCAGCCAGAGCCTGTGGTCGATCAGCCTGTGGCTGACCCTGTTCTTCGTGGCCTTCAACATTCTTGAAGCCACCCAGCCTTCGCTGATTTCCCGCATCGCCCCACCGCACGCCAAGGGCAAGGCCCTCGGGCTCTACAATACGCTCCAGGCCGTCGGGCTATTTGTGGGCGGTACGGCCGGCGGCCTGCTCGCCAAGCATTTCGGCGGCGGCGCCGTGTTCGCCGCCTGCGGCCTCCTGGCCCTGGTCTGGCTGGGACTGGCCCGCATGCTGCGGGTGCCACAGCGCACAGCCGCAGCGCACCGCCGCAACGCAGCCGTTTAGCATCCAATCATCTCAATCAAAGGGGGGAGTTCTCCATGGCTTCGGTCAACAAAGTCATCATCATCGGCAACCTGGGCAGGGACCCGGAAATACGTTACAGCGCCAGCGGCGACGCCATGTGCAATATCGCCGTGGCCACCACGGAAACCTGGAAGGACAAGGCCACGGGCGAGAAGAAGGAAGCGACCGAGTGGCACCGGGTGCAGTTTTATGGCCGCCTGGCCGAGATCGCCGCCCAATACCTGAAGAAGGGCTCCCAGGTCTATGTGGAAGGCAGCCTGCGCACCCGCAAGTGGACCGACAAGGAAGGGGTGGAACGCTACACTACCGAAATTCGCGCCGATGAAATGAAGATGCTCGGCGGCCGCCAGGGCCTGGGCGAACCCGGCAACGCCGCCGGCGACATGGGTGGCAATCGTGGCGGTGGCGGCGGTGGCGGCAGTAGTGGTGGTGGCGGCAGTAGTGGTGGTGGCGGCGGTAGTGGTGGCGGTGGCAGTGGCAGCCGCACTGCGCCTCCTCCCGCCGATTACGCCCCGGCTTCGAATCAAAAGAAGCCGCAGTCCTTCGACGATTTCGGCGACGACGACATCCCGTTCTGAACACGACGGCTCCACCCCCGGGCTCGCCACCTGGGGTTTTTGTTGCCTGCCATCCCGGCTCGAGAGCCGATCAAAGGCAGCGCTCAAGGCAGGCTTGATGCCGTGCCGGCTCATACTCCGGCACCCAGCGCTTCAAACCCTCCCGCACCGCCGCATCGCTCACCGGCCCCGGCTGCGCCAGCCAGGGCTCCAGTTCATCCAGGAAATTCTCCGGCACGGGGCGTGAACGGGCAATGCGCAGCTTGGGATGCGGCGTCTCCCGTGTCTGCTCGGCATCGGCCAGCAATTCTTCATACAGCTTCTCGCCAGGGCGCAGCCCCGAGAATTCGATGCGGATCTCATCTTCGCCATAGCCCGACAGCCGGATCATGTTGCGCGCCAGGTCGACGATCTTCACCGCATCGCCCATGTCGAGCACAAAAACCTCTCCGCCCTGCCCCATGGCCGCGGCCTGCAGTACGAGCTGCGCCGCCTCGGGGATGGACATGAAGTAGCGCTTGATCTCCGGGTGGGTCACCGTCACCGGCCCGCCGCGCGCGATCTGTTCGGCAAACTTGGGAATCACGCTGCCAGTGCTGCCCAGCACGTTGCCAAAGCGCACCATCTCCATCTGCGTCCCGCCTTTGCCCGAACGATGCAGCGCCTCGCAGACCATCTCGGCCAGCCGCTTGGTCGCGCCCATGACACTGGTAGGATTGACCGCCTTGTCGGTGGAGATCAGCACAAAACGCTCGGCGCCGTGGCGCTGCGCCTGCTGCGCCAGCCGCAGTGTGCCCAGCACATTGTTGCGTACCGCCTGCCAGGCGTTGCCCACTTCCATCAACGGCACATGCTTGTAGGCTGCGGCATGAAAGACGAGTTGCGGCTTCCATGCCGAGAAAATTTCCTCCAGCCGCACGACGTCCTTCACATCGCCAGCCAGCAGCTCGACCTGCGTCTCCGGCATATGGACGCGAAACCATTGCTCGATGTTGTAAAGCGCAAACTCGCTGGCATCCAGCAAGAGCAGTTGCGCCGGGGCAAAACGCACCAGCTGGCGACACAGTTCGCTGCCGATCGAACCTCCAGCGCCGGTAATCAGCACGGTCTTGCCGACAATCATCGCCTTGACATGCGAAGAATCGATCTGCACCGCCTCGCGCCCGAGCAGATCTTCAATGTCGACCGGGCGCATGGCGTTGATCGCCACCTTGCCGCTCATCAGATCCTCGATACCCGGCACGGTAAACACATGAGCACCGGCGCGTACCGCAATATCGGCCGCCTGTTTCAGCGCTTCACCCGCGGCCGAGGGCATGGCCAGGATCACATGCTGCGCCTTGTAGTCCTGCAACACCTGCGACAAGGACTTGATCGCACCGACGATGGGATGGCCGAATAACTCCAGTCCCCACTTGTCGGGGTTGTCATCGACCAGGGCCACCACCCGCCAATCCGGGCTGCGCTCCAGTTCCCGGACCAACATGGCGCCGCCGCTACCGGCGCCGACTACCACCACGGGCTTGCCTGCGGCCAGCAGGTCGCCAAACATGCGGTGCTCGCGCCACATACGCCAGACGGCGCGTCCGCCCCCCATGACGATGGTCAGGATCAAGGGGTAAAGCACCAGCATCGAGCGCGGCAGTTCTCCCCCCGGTGTCCGGTCCAGGGCAAACAGCAGCACGAGCACCAGCGACGACACCCCGACGGCCTTCAGCACCCGCTTCAGATCCAGCAAGCTGGCAAACACCCACATGCCACGATAAAGACCCGCCCAGCGGCAGGCAATCGCATGCCCTGTCATGAGCACTGCCAAGACCAGCAAAATCTTGCTCGTATAGTTGGGGGGCCAGGAGAAATTGAAACGGAGCAGAAACCCACCCACCCAGGCAATGACGACGGCAAAGAGATCAAACAGGAAAACCAGTCGCGTGCGACTAGCGCGGTTCAATGCGGGCATTGCTGTTCTCCTTCATGTTACGGCGCGGCTCATCGTCTGTTCGAGCACGGTGCAGGTCATTTCGAGTTCACGCGCCTTCAGGCCGGGATGCACCAGGAACATCAGGCTCGTTTCGCCAAGCGCCCGGGCAACGGACAGGCGCACCGCCGGACGCCATGCCGATCCCTCGAAAGCCTTCTCAAGATAGACTTCGGAGCACGATCCGGAGTAACACGGTACGCCGGCAGCATTGATCGTCTGCAAGATGCGGTCGCGGCTCCAGCCGGGCTGGAGGCGGCCCGGCTGGACATAGACATAACACTTGTAGGCGGCATGGTCGGCATCAGGGGGGAGATCCGGCACCCGCAGCCCGGGTAATGCCGCAGCACAGGCCCAGATCCGCGCGGCATTGTGCCGACGTTCGGCATGCCATGCCGGCATGCGCTGCAACTGCATGCGGCCGATGACGGCCTGCATTTCCATCATCCGCCCGTTGCTGCCGAAGCGCTCATGCAGCCAGCGGAAACCCGGCGGATGCTCACGCTCGTACACCGCCGCGTAGCTCTTGCCGTGATCCTTGAGCGACCACATGCTGCGCCACAGCGACTCGTCGTGGGTCGTCACCATGCCGCCTTCGCCACCGGTGCTCATGATCTTGTCCTGGCAGAACGACCACGCCCCGACATCCCCGATCGAGCCGACGCTGCGCCCTTTGTAGCGCGCCCCGTGCGCCTGGGCGCAATCCTCGATCACTTTCAGCCCGTGCCGGGTGGCCAGTTCCATGATCGGGTCCATGTCGCACGGCCAGCCGGCCAGGTGTACGCAGATGATGGCCCTGGTGCGCGGCGTCAGCACACGCGCGATGGTGGCCGCCGAGAGGTTGCCACTATCCGGTTCCACGTCAGCAAACACCGGTATCGCCCCGGCATTGACGACACAGGACACGCTGGCAATGAAGGTGCGCGGCGTCACCACCACTTCATCACCCGGGCCGATCCCCAGCGCCCGCAGCGCCACATCCAGCGCCAGGGTGCCGTTGGCGAGCGCAACCGCATGAGGGGTTCCCACCCAGGCGGCGAACTCCTTCTCGAACTCGCGGCACTGGGTTCCGGTCCAGTAATTCACCTTGTTCGACAGCAACACGTCGCGTACTGCGTCGGCCTCTTCCTGCGTGAAGGAGGGCCAGGGGCTAAAGGGTGTGTCCAGCATCGATCATTCCTTTTTCAGAATCCGTGCCGGGTTGCCCACTACCGTCGCTCCCGCTGGCACGCTCTTCGTCACCACCGCCCCCATGCCCACCACCGCCCCACGTCCGATCACCAGAGGCTGGCCGGGCTTACCCTGTTTGATCAACGCGCCAGCCCCGATGTAAGCGAGGTCTTCAATCACCACATTGCCGTTGCACCGGACACCTGGCGCAAAAGTCACGAAATCGCCGATCACGCAGTCGTGTTCAACATAGCTATAAAGGTTGGCATGGAAGTGCCGGCCAATCCGGATGTTGGCGGTGAGCGTCACGAAGGGGCTCAACACCGCACCTTCTCCCAGCCGCACATCATCCATCACCACCACGTTGGCCGCTGCCACCGCCCACGGTAGAACCCCGTCCGCCGCACAGCGCGCGGCAAGACGTTCGCGCACCACGCTATCGGCAATCGCCAGCACCACGCGGCGTTCCGTTGCAGGCACGGCGACAAAATCAGCATATGACAGGACGCGCTGCCCGTTAACGACGCGGCGAATCTCGCCATCATCGATGAACACCAGATCGTCAAGCGCCCCCCCTTGCCGACTCAACTGCTCGCGCGCCAGCGGCATGATGCCGCGACCGCATCCACTCGCGCCGTAGACGGCATACAGGACATCGCTCACTTTCCATCCTCCCTTGGCGAACCGGTAAAACGCGGCATCGTGGCCTCCCCCGCCGCGCTGATGGCCTCACGCACCCACACCTTTTTCACCGTCAGCAACAGGATTTTCAAGTCCAGCCAGAACGATTGGTGGTCCACATACCACACATCGAACTGGAACTTCTCGTCCCAGCTCAATGCGTTGCGGCCATTGATCTGCGCCCAGCCGGTCACCCCCGGCCGCACCTCATGGCGGCGCGCCTGCTCGGGCGAATACAGCGGCAGGTATTCCATCAGCAGCGGCCGCGGCCCCACCAGGCTCATGTCCCCCTTGAGTACGTTCCAGAGTTCGGGCAACTCATCCAGACTGGACGAACGCAGGAAACTGCCAAAGGGGGTCAGGCGCTCAAAATCCGGCAATGGCTGGCCGTCGGGCCCTGACGCAACACGCATGCTGCGGAACTTGATCATCTGGAAGGGCTTGCCGTGCAGGCCAGGACGGGTCTGGCAAAAGAGCACGGGAGAGCCGAGTTTTTTACGGATTTGCCAGGCAACGACGGCAATGAGCGGAGCAAGCAGCAGCAATCCCAGAGCGGCCGCCCAGAAGTCGAAAACTCTCTTTGTCATCACAAGCCCATTTCGTCCAGCATGACTGCATTGACTTTCATCACGTCGTATTTTTCCTCTGCCAGGGTGCGTGAGCGCAGCCCCATCCTCGCGATCAGCGCTGGCGCATCGATGAAGCGCTGCATCGCTGCTTCCAGGGCATCAACCGACTTCACCGGTACGAGAAAACCATTGTCCGCCTCGATGACCGTCTCGCGGCAACCCGGCGCATCCGTGGTGATGACGGCCCGGCCCATCGCCATGGCCTCCAGCACGGTGCGCGGCGTGCCCTCACGGTAGCTCGGCAATACATAGACGTTGCTGTCCGCGATGACAGGGCGGACATCCGCCAAGCGCCCGTGAAACACGATGACCCCCTCCTTCACCCAGGCTTCCAGCTCTTGTGCATCGATGGCATCCGGATTTTCGTCGATCCAGCCGACCAGGCCAAATACCGCCTGCGGATGACGGGCACGAATCCGGCGCGCAGCCTCGACATATTCGCGTACACCCTTGTCCCCCAACAGCCGCGCGACCAGCAGAAAACGGGCGCCGGCTGGCAAAGGCGCCCGGGCATATGCCGCCAGATCCACGCCCGAGCCATTGATCACGCAAGACGGGCACCCGGGCGGCAGCAGGCCTTGCCGGCGGAACAGCTCTTCATCATCCGGATTCTGAAAGAAAGTCTTGTTTGCACAGCGCAAAGCCAGCCGGTAAAGACTTTGCACCAGCGCGCGCAGCAGCCCCCGTTCGCCCCCGCCCTGGAAGGCATAGCCCAGGCCAGTGATGAGCGCAAATCGCTGCGGGACCCGCATCATCCATGCCGCGAGCGTGCCGTAAACCACCGGTTTGACGGTGTAAGCCAGCACGCGCTGCGGACGAATCTGCCGCATCAATCGCGCCAGCTCCAGTACCAGGCGAAGATCCGCCAGCGGATTGGTGCCGGTGCGGCGCAATGGAATATCGTGCACCTGGATGCCGCGGGCCTCCAGATCCCGCCGTATCGGGGCCAGCGGGGGCAGATCGGGCGCCGCCACATGCACCTGCTGGCCCTTGGCGCGCAAGGCCTCCATCAGCGCCCCCCGGAACTGGAGCAAAGAGTCGGGGAAACCCGCAATCAATAGAAATTTCACTGACTTTCTTCCTGCAGCCAGGCCTGGAACATCAATACATCCCACAAGTGATGCTGCCAGTTGCGTCGCCCGCTGAGATGCTCGGTCCAGATACGACGCACCGGTTCCGGCCTCAGAAAGCCCTGTTCCTTCAATTTCCCCTGCGCCAGCAAATCGTCAGCCCAATCACGCAAAGGCCCACGTAACCAGGTCTCCAGGGGAATTCCAAACCCCATCTTCGGGCGCTCGATCAACGCCGGCGGCACATGACGGTACAAAACCTGGCGCAGGAGCCATTTTCCCTGACCGCTGCGTATCTTCAAATCTATCGGCATCCGCCAGGCCAACTCGACGACGCGATGATCCAGCATCGGCACGCGCGTCTCCAGGCTGTTCGCCATGGCGGCCCGATCCACCTTGACCAGGATGTCATCGGCCATGTAAGTCTGCGCATCCAGCGCCATCATCCAGTGCTCGAAGCAATCGGTCTTCGGCCAGGCCTTGGGGTCGGTCAACAATGTTCGCGGCTCACGCGCGCCAATCACGAGATTTGCCGGGTCTTGCCAGTGGCTGGTGAGCTGCCGGAAAAACGCATGGCCATCCGACAACGCCAGCACATCCGCCAGTTTGCAGACCTTGTCGCCGGGTGTCGCCAGATGTAAACGCCTGGGCAAAAGCGGCTGGACCCACGCGAAAAACCGGTCCCAGGCCGCTGGCGAAAAGGCGTGAAGCAAGCCGGCGGCAGCACGGCGCACACTGCGCGGCAAAGACTGCATCCTGCCCCATACCTTGCGGGCGGACAGATAGCGGTTATACCCCCCGAACAACTCGTCTCCGCCGTCGCCACTGAGCGCAACCGTTACATGCCGTCGCGCCAACTGACTGACCAGGAAGGCAGGAATCTGGGAACTGTCACTGAACGGCTCGCAATAAATCGCGGGCAGCCGGGGAATCAGATTCAACGCGTCCACGGGGCGCACATGCAACTCGGTGTGCTCGGTTCCCAAATGCCTGGCCACTGCCTTGGCATAGGCCGCCTCGTTGTACCCCGATTCATCGAAACCGATGGTGAAGGTTCGCACCGGCCGGTGACTTTGCGCCTGCATCAAGGCTACGATGGTGCTGCTATCAACGCCGCCACTCAAGAACGCCCCCAGAGGCACGTCGGCCAGCATCTGGCCGGCGATGCTGGCCGACAGCTGGCCCTCCAGGAGCCCTGTCGCCTCCTCCTCGCTGCCCGGGAAGGGATGCCCGATGCCCTGCTCGACCGCATCGTTCAGACGCCAATAGGGCTGAGGCGCGACGGACCTCGCCTCGCCTGCAGCCGTCACCGGCAGGCTCAGAAAATGCCCTGGCATCAGCTTGGAGATGCCCCGATAGATACTCAAAGGCGCAGGGATGCAGTTGTGCCTGAACAGCAGCGTGAGCGAGTCCCGGTCCACCTCGCCCCGAAAATCCGGATGTGCCTTGAGCGCCTTGAGTTCGGAGCCAAACAGCAGGGTATTGCCTTGCCAGCCGTAATACAGAGGCTTCTCGCCCATGCGGTCGCGGGCCAGCGTCAGTCGCTTATCCTGGCGATCCCACAAGGCCATGGCGAACATGCCCACTGTCGCCTGCAGCGTTTTCTCGATCCCCCAGGCCACGAAACCGGCCAGCAAGGTTTCCGTATCCGCATGCCCACGCCATTTCGGCGCCGCCCCCTGGACGGCCAGTTGCTGGCGCAGCAGAAGATGGTTGTATATCTCACCGTTAAAGACAAGGACAAAACGCCCACACGCCGAACACATCGGCTGATGCCCCGCCGGCGAAAGATCAAGAACGGATAAACGGCGATGTCCGAGCGCCAGGCCCAGAGCGGCATCGAACCAGACGCCAGAATCATCAGGGCCACGATGCGAGATCCGGTCATTCATCCGCTCGATCGCGTCAGTCAAGGCCGCCGCAGCCGTTTGTCCTTGCAGAAAACCACTAAAACCGCACATGATCGCCTCTTGCAAAACCGATTTGCATAGGGATTTCCGGGTCGGCAAGGCCGCTCATGAGCCGGAGCGCCTCAAACAGATCAAACCCTTTTTCATGCGCAGCGAAATCACGATCCCGATCCTGACATGAGCCACGGCATCATCAGCAACAGGGCTGCGCAGAAAGAAAAAGAAAGCGCACGAGCCCGTAAAAACTCCCTTGCGGCAGAATAACCCGTCACATTATCCGCATCGATCATGCTTGCAAGCCTCGGCTCAACCCAGAGTATCGTCACCAGCGTGCCCATCATGCTCACGAGCGGCACAAAAGAGATGATGAGAAGGCGGTTTTGCGGCAGGTAAAAGCATAATCCGTATGCAATGACCACTGCGATGAACTGTGTTCCAAGCATCAGTGCTGCGACACCACGGACAGGAATCAGGCATGTGGTGTCATTCGCAGAAAAAGCGGTTCGAAAGCGCTGATGGAGCGGCAATTTCCCCTGAATCAAATCCTCAAACGCAGCCTTACTGAGCTTCAAGTTGGCGAGCAGGAGAGAAAAGCCGGCTCCGAGAATCAGGACAAAAGAAAACACATAGCCGTAAATCTGGATGTCCGCAAAACTCTTCTCGATGACGACCGCAATACTGATGCCATAAAGCGCCACAAAACCTCTCGATGCAATGGCGAATATGTTTGAAAGGCTGATGCCGAGCATGTGCCGGCCCAGGCTGGAAAAATTGTATTTGATGAAAGAGGCGATGGTTTCGCTGACCAAGTGCAGCAGAAAGAAAACTGCGGCAGCCGCCAATGTAAGGTAATTCATGGCCGGGAAAACGTCCTGAACTGTTCATTTTGCCCGTCGGTGAATCCCGATCCAGCATCTTTGGCGCCCGCATGAAATTCAGGCACGTTAGGCCGCAATAAAATCACAGGCCCGGTGCGCGGGTGAACCAGCGCGCTCAACGCCTAGAGCCCCGAGTTGCCGCTCGCCTTTTGACGTACCACGGCATTACCGCCTTGAGCCCTGCCTCGATAGTGTGACTGGGGACAAAGCCGAGCAGACGCTTCGCCTTGGTGATGTCGGCCTGTGAGTGCCGCACATCACCGGCCCGGAAGTCGTGATACACCGGGGGTTTTTCGTAGCGCACGGCATTGGCGGCAAGGGCGCCGCGCAGCGCTTCAAAGAGTTGATTGAGGCTGGTGCGATCCCCTACGGCGACGTTATAGACCTGGTTTCGCGCCGCCTCGTCGGTGCTGGCTGCGGCCAGCAGATTGACCTGCACCACGTTATCCACGAAACAGAAGTCGCGGCTGGTTTCTCCGTCACCGTTGATGATGACGTCATCGCCATCGATCATCGCGGCAATCCATCGGGGAATGACGGCGGCGTAGGCGCCTTCCGGGTCCTGCCGTCTGCCAAAAACATTGAAGTAACGCAGGCCAATGGTCGTGAAACCGTAGCAGCGGGCAAACACCTCGGCGTAAAGCTCATTGACGTACTTGGTGACCGCATAGGGCGACAGCGGCTTGCCGATCATGTCCTCGACCTTGGGCAGGCCGGGATGATCCCCATAGGTGGAACTGCTGGCGGCATAGACGAAACTCTTCACCCCGGCATCGCGCGCCGCAACCAGCATGTTCAGAAAACCATCGATATTGCTGGCATTGGTGGCAAGCGGGTCATCCAGACTGCGCGGCACCGAACCCAGCGCGGCTTGATGCAGCACGTAGTCCACGCCTTCAGCGGCGCGGCGACAGTCGTCGAGATTGCGGATATCGCCTTCGATGAAACGAAAGTTGTCCCATTGCTCCGCGCTGACGAGGGACTGGACCTCATCGAGGTTGTGCGGGTAACCCGTGGCGAAGTTATCGAGGCCAATGACGCGTTGATCGAGCTTGAGCAAGGTTTCAAGCAGGTTCGAGCCGATGAAACCCGCCACACCGGTAACGAGCCAGATTCGGGGCGCGACCTCCAGGGTGCGCCGCAGTGTTTCGTAAGTTGTCATGATGTTACAGGCGCAGGTCGGCCGCATCGCGCGGCAGGACATATTTGAGGTCATACAGTACATGAGCCACCTTGCCGAGCGCGCGGACCTGCCCTGGCTCCATGGCTTTGAACTGTTGGTGAGCAACCGCCAGGATGATGGCGTCGTAGGTGCCGGGCTGGGGGGTGTCGATCGGCGTGATGCCGTATTCGCGCCGGGCTTCGTGCCCATCCACCCAGGGGTCAAACACATCGGCACTGATGTTGTAATCGGCCAACTCCTTGACGATGTCGACGACGCGAGTATTGCGCAGGTCCGGGCAGTTTTCCTTGAACGTGAGGCCCATCACCAGTACCCGTGCGCCTTCAACGACGATGCGGCGCTTGAGCATGGCCTTGATCAATTGCGCGACCACGTAGGCGCCCATGCCATCATTGAGCCGGCGGCCTGCCAGGATGATTTCAGGGTGATAGCCAATGGCCTGCGCCTTGTGAGTGAGGTAGTAGGGATCGACGCCGATACAGTGCCCCCCCACCAGTCCCGGGCGAAAGGGCAGGAAATTCCACTTGCTGCCCGCGGCCTCGAGCACGGACTCGGTGTCGATACCCATGCGGTTGAAAATGATCGCCAGTTCGTTGATGAGCGCGATGTTCACGTCACGCTGGGTGTTCTCGATGACCTTGGCGGCTTCGGCCACCCTGATGCTTTCGGCCTTGTGCGTACCGGCAACGATGATCTGGCGATAGAGCTGGTCGACCAGTTCGGCAACCTCGGGAGTGGAGCCGGAAGTCACTTTCTTGATGGTGGCGACACGATGCTCCTTGTCGCCCGGGTTGATCCGCTCGGGGCTGTAGCCCGCGAAAAAGTCGGCATTGAACTTGAGGCCGGAGTGTTTTTCCAGCACCGGCACACAGTCTTCCTCGGTCGCGCCGGGATAGACGGTGGACTCGTAAATGACGATATCCCCCTTTTTGAGCACCTTGCCGATGGTTTCGGAGGCCTTGAGCAGCGGAGTCAGATCTGGCCGTTTATACGCGTCGATCGGGGTCGGAACGGTGACGATGAAGACGTTGCAGGCCGCAAGGTCTTGCGGATTGGCACTATAGCTCAGGCCGCCGGCCTGGCGCAGGGCTTCGTCCGGAACTTCGAGCGTCGCGTCGTGGCCGGCGCGCAGGGCGTCGATACGCGCCGGATTGATGTCGAAGCCGACGACCTTGCGCTGTTTGGCGAACTCAACGGCAAGCGGCAGGCCCACGTAACCGAGGCCAATGATGGCGAGCTTGATGGCAGAAAGGGGCATTGAGCAGTTCTCTTTTCTTATCAGCCAGATAGCGCTTGCAGGCCGAACTTTTCATTTTCAGGGAGTTGTTGAAAAATTGCGGCGCGCCCTGGCACAGCACGCCACGACCCATACCCGTCTCATGCCCGCCTCATACCCGTCTCATGCCGGAATCATTCCGGATCACCCCGGACAGCGCCGCCGGCAAGAGCCCGGTCCGCCCGGAAACTGGCTCGATGCGCTCGGCGGCGCAGAAACAGACGAGGATGCGCTGCGCTAGGCAAGCCGCCGCCACGCCACCGCAAGAGCCGAGCCACCACGCCCCCGCAGGAGCCAGGCAGGCGCAGCTTATCGGACGATCTGGTTCAGTTCGCCCCTGGCGTAACGCTCGGCCATCTTCTCGAGCGGGATGATCTTGATCTTGCCGGCCCGGCCTTCGCAGCCGAAGGCCCGGTAGCGGGCCAGGCAGATCTGCTTGGCGGCCTCCCGGGCGGGCTTCAGGTAATCGCGGGGATCGAACTTGTCCGGATGCTCGAACAGATAGCGGCGGATGGCACCGGTCATGGCAAGCCGGATGTCGGTGTCGATATTGACCTTGCGCACCCCGTAGCGGATGCCCTGGACGATTTCCTCCACCGGCACGCCGTAGGTTTCCTTCATCTCGCCGCCAAACTGGCGGATCTCGGCGAGCAGTTCCTGCGGCACGGAAGAGGAACCGTGCATCACCAGATGGGTGTTGGGGATGCGGGCATGGATTGCCTTGATCCGGTCGATGGCAAGGATGTCGCCGGTGGGCTTCTTGGTGAACTTGTAGGCGCCGTGGCTGGTGCCGATGGCGATGGCCAGGGCATCGACGTTGGTCTCTCTGACGAAATCGGCAGCCTGGCCGGGGTCGGTGAGCAGGTCTTCGCGGCGCATCTGGCCATCGGCGCCATGGCCGTCTTCCTTGTCCGCCTTCAGGGTTTCCAGGGAGCCCAGGACCCCCAGCTCTCCTTCCACGGAGACGCCGATGGCGTGGGAGAACTCCACCACCTTGCGGGTCACTTCCACATTGTAGGCGTAGCTGGCGACGCTCTTGCCGTCGGCCTGCAAGGAGCCGTCCATCATCACCGAGGAGAAGCCCGAGCGGATAGCGGCCATGCACACGGCGGGGCTCTGGCCGTGGTCCTGGTGCATCACCACGGGAAGGTGGGGATAGGCTTCCAGGGCCGCCAGGATCTGGTGGCGCAAGAAGGGTTCGCCGGCGTATTTGCGCGCGCCGGCGGAGGCCTGCATGATCACCGGGGCATCGAGCTCATGGGCGGCCTCCATGATGGCCCAGACCTGTTCCATGTTATTGACGTTGAAGGCGGGCAGGCCATAGCTGTGTTCGGCAGCGTGATCGAGCAGCTGGCGCATGGAGACGATGGGCATGGGATTTCTCCGGTATCTTTGGGAAAGACAGGGATTTTACTGCAGGCCGCAGGATAATCCGCACCGGGATCTTGAGAGAACCCGCAAAAAAAGCGGATCAGGTCACCCTGTCCGCCTTCTGCAACCTGGAGAAGAACCAGAAGGACCGGGTGCGGCCTCAGTCCTTCTTCAACGGGCAGGTATTCAAACCCAGCAACGGGTAGATCGGGCACCAGCCCGTCAAGCCGGTGGCCAGGGGAACGATGCCGACATATGCCCAGACGGGCCCGCCGGCCGCAGCCCAGATAATCAGTGCCAGCCCCACGACGATGCGCAGGATTTTGTCGATGCCGCCAACATTGGGTTTCATGAAGCCTCCGATGCAAATGAATTAGGAAAAGATAATATACACTCCCGCCCGATGGATGTCTGCAAACTCTTCGAGCCTGCCCCGCGCGACCCGCCACCGGTCGGTATTCCTGAATCAGCACTTCCTCAAGATGTTTCGAGTTCGGCAGCCTGGCGGAAATGGCGATTTGCCAGCTCGGCCTCCCCCAACTGATCCAGCAATCGTGCCAGCAGCAAATGCGCTGCCCGGGATGGCCCCACGGCCAGCGAGGCCTCCAGATAACTCCGGGCTTTGCCCCAAAGCTTGAGGCATTCGCACATCCGCCCCAGGGAAAGCAACAAGGCCGCATCGCGCGGATGGGCCGTCAACCAGGCCTCGGCACGGGCAATACGGGCCGCCAGAGCCTTGCCCTGCCCCTCCCGGCAAACCAGGCCGCCATAAATCCCGGCCAGTTCCGAAGACCATTCCCGCCCCTCGCCCAGGGCCTGCTCGACCAGATCCGCGGCGGCCTCGGTTGCCCCCAGAGCCTGCAGGCGCCGGACGGCCGCCAGTACCAGGGTAACGTCCCGTTCGGCAACGGGAAGGGAAGAAAAGTAGTCGAGCAAGGCGGCGCTATCCCCCTCGCGCTGACGCAAGGCCTCCTGATGCGCCTTGCTCCGGATGGCACGGGCAGCTTCGGCCGGCAGTCCGCCGCGTTTTTCCAGCTGGCGCACCAGCTGGCGCACCAGTTTCAGCACGCCGTTTACATCCCCCAGCCCCTGCAGGGCGCGCAATTCAAGACGCAGGGCCGCGATGTGACGCCCCTGACGCCGTTGCAAGACCTGCAGATCCCGGCGGGCGGTCGCGAAATCCCCCATTTCCAGGGCCATTTCGGCCCCCAGCATCAGCGCCGCCGACCCGGATTCCGGGGAGGCTTGCCGGGCCCGTTCGAGCCATTGCCACACTTTTTCGCTCTCCCGCATGCGCTGAGCCGCACGCGCCGCGATCAAGGCCGCCGTACCTGGGGCGTGGCCTGACTGCCAGGCAGCTTCGGCACGGCGTAGCGCGTGGCCGAAACGTCCCTCGAACAGGAGGCGGATCGCCTCTTCGAGCACACGGGCAACCTGTTCCCGTTGGCGCTGAGCCCGGTAGGCCCTGGCCCGCTCGGGCAAACCCAGGGTCACCAACAGGCCCCGCAGCAGAAAATAGAGAATGACAAAGCCCGCCAGCCACAGCAGCAGCAGCAGGTTGAGGCTCATTTCAACCCGCCAGGGGTCCAGGACGAACAGGGCAAAGCCGTCGTTGTAGCGCGCCAGCAGCGCCCCCGCCACCGCCAGGAAGAACAGCCCGAGAAACCAGAAAACTCCCCGCATAGGCCCGCCTATCGCTTTTCCCGGCTGGCCTTGATGCTCCGCAGGGCGGCCAGGCTGTCATTGAGACTGGGGGCTTCGACGATGATTTCGGTGGCCGCCAATTGTTTCAGGGCCGCCATGGCAGCCTGGACAGACTTTTCCTCAAGCTGGAAATAGCGCTCCAACCAGGCATGTGCCGCTTTCAATTCGTTTTTGAAGACCCATTGCTCCCGACTGAGCAGGGCAAGACGGGCGTTGAGCAGGCGCAGCTTGATATTTTCCCGCAGCATGAGCTGCTGGTCCGGGCTCAAGAGCACCGCTTCCTGGCGATCAAAGCGCTGAATCCGCACCAACGCTTTAAGTTCGTTCCAGCCTTCTTGCAGCAGGATGCTCCACCAGGAAGCGCCAGGCGTATCGGCCGCCTCCCTGGCAACGGCCTTGGGGCGAACCGTCAGGTCCATGGCCAGCGGCAGCTTGTCCACGCTCAGGATCACATTCTCGAGCCGCAGGTTCATGCCCGGCACATCGACAAAGGGTGTCGCCCGCAAACGCTCGAGGTCACGGGCCAGGGTACGCCGCAAGACCAGGAACTGGGGGTGATTCAGGCGCGCCAGACGGGCATCGGCAGACTCCAGGGCCAAAATGGCCCCCTGGACATTGCCCGAAAGTTGCAGTTGCTGCACCGCATTGTTCACGGCCTGCTCCACCTCGGCCAGCAGGACGTCATCGCGGCTGACGGCAGCTTCTTGATACCAGGCCCGCAACGCGTCGGCCTGCCCCTGGATTTCCGCCAGACGCCCCTCCAGCGCACCGTACTTGCGCTGCAGCTCGGCCGCCTGTTCCATCACCTTGCTTACCAGCGCCCGATTTTCATTCACCACCTTGTCATTTTCCGCCAGGCGCCGCGCCAGTTCCTGCTGGGTATGCCCGAGCCTGCTGCGGGTTTCCAGCCCCTGCCAGACAGCCAGACTCAGGACGGCCAGCACCACCCACAGCCAGGGGTTGCGCCAGCTGGCAAACCGCGGGGGAGTTTCGGCAAGGGGAACGAGGGAATGGGAAGTATCACTCATGGTCGGGAGCCATTATAAGCGCATAGCCCGGCCAGCAAACCAGCATCGCCGGGCTCCGTCAGCACCACCTGGCTCAAGCCGGCAGCCCGGGCCTTGTCGGCGATCCGGGCGTGGGAAACAAAAAGCGGCAGGCGCTCGAGATGGGCCTTGTGTTCTGCTCCAGCGAGTTCCAGCAGATGGGCCAGGGCTTCGCTACTGGACAACGTCAGCCCGTGCAGGGCCTCAGCACTCAGGGCGGCCAGGAATTCCTCCTGCCCGGCGCCAGGACCGCGGCGTTGATAACAGGCCACTCGCTCCACCCGGGCGCCCCGGTTTGCCAGGGTATCGCCCAGCAGTTCCCGGCCACCATTACCCCGCAGGATCAGCACCTGCTGGCCGGCCAGCGCCGCCGCGGACAATTCCGGCAAGTCCAGCAGCGCTTCGGAATCAAAGCGCTGCCTGGGGCACAGGCAACCGTTCACCCCAGCTTGTTCCAGGGCCTTGAGCGTCCCCGGCCCCACGGCCACAGGCTGCAAGCCCGGAGGCCAGTGACGCCCTGCCAGCAAAATGGGGAGCGCATGTTGAACCGCATTGGGACTGATGAAGATGGCCAGGCGGTAGTCCTCGAGCCGGGCTGCCACGGCCCGCAGGGGGGCGGCATCTTCAACCGGGGTAATCTCCAGCAAGGGAAAATAGAAGGCCCGCCCCCCCTGGGCTGCGATCGCCCGGCCCAAGGCTTTTGCCTGGGCCCGGGGACGGGTCACCACGATGGTTTTGCCCGCCAGGGGCAATCCCTGCTGCATCACATCACTTGCAGGCCGCCAGCTGAGCCAGGATGGCCTCGGCCCCACGGCTCCGCAATTCATCTGCCAGCTGGCGCCCCAGCGCTTCATCGTCCGCTGGATTGCCACGTCTCTCGCCACTCACCATCTGTTTGCCATCGGGCGTGGCCACGAAGCCGCGCAACCAGAGCTGACCATTTTCGAGCATGGCGTAACCCCCCAGTGGCACCTGGCAGGAGCCGCCCAAGGCCCGGGAAAAGGCCCGCTCGGCCTTGACGCAGTGGGCCGTTTCCGGGTCATTCAGGGGTGCCACCCAGGCCTCGGCATCCGCCCGGCCGGCCAGCACCTCGATGCCCAGAGCGCCCTGGCCCGGTGCGGGCAGGGATTGCTCGGGCGTCAGCACGGTCCGGATTCGCGCCATGAGGCCCAGGCGGATCAGGCCGGCCGCCGCCAGGATGATGGCGTCATACTGCCCCTCATCGAGCTTCTTCAGGCGGGTATCCAGGTTGCCGCGCAGGCTTTTGATCTGCAGCTGCGGATATTTCGCCCGCAACAGGGCCTCCCGGCGCAGGCTGGACGTGCCCACCACCGCCCCGGCCGGCAACTCATCGAGGTCGGCGTACCGGTTGGCAACGAAGGCATCGCGGGGATTTTCCCGGGCCGAAATGACCGGCAGGATGTAGCCTTCGGGCATCTCCATGGGCACATCCTTCATGGAGTGCACCGCCAGGTCGGCCCGGCCTTCCTGCATGGCCACTTCCAGTTCCTTGATGAACAGGCCCTTGCCGCCGATCTCGGCCAGGGGCCGGTCGAGAATCTGGTCGCCCTGGGTGGTCATGCCCAGAATGACCACCTCCGCCCCCGGGTGCAGCGTGGCAAGACGCGCCTGGACATGCTCGGCCTGCCACATGGCAAGTCGGGATGCACGGGACGCGATGACGATGCGGGAAGGAGAAGACATTGGCACAAATCCTGAAAAGAAGATGGCTGACCGGCGGGCCGGCCTCGTAGTGGGCCCGATTCTAGCATGGCCCCTCACGGTCACTGCCGGCGCCGGCCGGGCGCTATCGGAGTCACTCCCCCAGATACGCCGCCCGCACCCGGGGATCCACCAGCAGTTCATGGGCAGGCCCGGTGTGGATGATGCGGCCGCTTTCCATCACATAGGCGCGCTGACTGACTTCCAGGGCCAGGCGGGCATTCTGTTCCACCAGCAAGATGGTGATGCCCTGGCTTGCCACGGTCCGGATCACTTCAAAAATTTTCTGCACCATCAGGGGTGCCAGGCCCATGGAAGGCTCATCCAGCAACAGCAGTCTTGGCCGCCCCATCAGGGCCCGGCCGATGGCGAGCATCTGCTGTTCTCCGCCGGAAAGGGTGCCGGCGAGCTGTTTTTCCCGTTCCTTGAGACGGGGAAAATGACCGTAGACCTGCTCCAGATCCGCCGCGATGGCCGCCTTGTCGTTACGGATATAGGCTCCCATCAGCAGGTTCCCGAGCACATTCAGGCGCGGGAAAACCCCCCGGCCTTCGGGCACCAGGGCGATGCCGCTGCCCAGCACCTCATGGGGCGGCAGGCAGGTAATGTCCTGGCCGGCACAATGCACATCACCTCCCGCCGCATCGAGCACCCGGGCGATGGCTTTCAGGGTGCTGGTCTTGCCCGCCCCATTGGCGCCGATCAAGGCCACCCTCTCCCCTTCCCGCACATGAAAGGTGATGCTCTTGACGGCCTGAATGCCACCATAGGCTACCCGTAGTCCGGTGACTTCAAGCATCTTCGGGCACCTCCCCCAGATAGGCTTCGATCACCCGCCTGTCCTTCTGGACCACGGCCGGCACGTTTTCACTGATTTTCTGGCCGTAGTCGAGCACCGCCAGCCGGTCGCACAGGCCCATCACCAGTTTCATGTCGTGTTCGATCAAGAGCACCGTGGTGCCGTCCCGGCGGATGCCTTCGATCAGCACCTTCAGCGCCTCGGTTTCCGCCCCGTTCATCCCCGCCGCCGGCTCGTCCAGGCACAGCAGCTTCGGCTCCGTGGCCAGGGCCCGGGCGATTTCCAGACGGCGCTGGTCGCCATAGGAGAGATTGCGGGCCAGATCGCAGGCCCGGTCGGCAATGCCGACGTAGTGCAGCAGCTCTTCGGCCCGGCGCCGGATGGCGGCTTCTTCTTCCCGGGTCGCCCGGTTGCGCAAAATGGCGCCGATCACGCCGGCCCGGGTACGCACATGGCGGCCCACCATGACATTTTCCAGAGCCGTCATCTGGGCAAACAGGCGGATGTTCTGGAAAGTGCGGGCAATGCCCAGGGCCGCGGCCTTCTGGGGCGCATCGGCCTGGAGCGGCTTCCCCGCCAGCTCGAAACCGCCCCCATCGGGCACATACAGCCCGGTCAGGCAGTTGAAGAAGGTGGTCTTGCCGGCACCGTTGGGACCGATCAAACCATAGATTTCGCCGGCATGGATGGTCAGGGAGACATCGCTCAGGGCCTTGACTCCGCCGAAGTGCTTGCAGACCTGCCGGGCTTCGAGCAGCACCTGGCTCATGACTTGGCCTCCGCCAGTTCGCGCTGCCGCTCCGGGGAGGGCCAGAGACCGGCCGGGCGAAAACGCATCACCAGCACCAGGGCCAGGCCGAAGATCAGCATGCGCAGGCTCTCCGGGTCCACCAGCACTTTGCCGAACAGGACCTGCTGGACCGGCACCACGCCGAAGCGCAGGGCCTCCGGCAGTACCGCCAGCAATACGGCGCCGAGAATCACGCCGGGAATATGGCCCATGCCCCCCAGCACCACCATCGCCAACACCATGATCGATTCGTTCAGGGCAAAGCTTTCCGGCGAAATGAAACCCTGCATGGCTGAATACACGCCGCCGGCCACGCCGCCGAAACTGGCGCCCATGGCAAACGCCAGCAGCTTCATGTTGCGGGTATTGATGCCCACCGCCCTGGCCGCGATCTCGTCCTCCCGGATCGCCTGCCAGGCCCGGCCGATGCGCGAATGCTGCAGCCGGAAATTGATCACCACGACCCCCGTGCAAAGCAGCAGCAACAGGTAGTAATACTTCTGCGGCCCGTTCAGGCTGTAAACCCAGATGTCCGTGCGCCCCGAGAGCTTGAAGGCGCCGATGGCAATGGGGTCGATCAGGTTGATGCCCTGGGCGCCGTTGGTGATGTTCAGGGGGGCATTCAGGTTGTTGAGGAAGATGCGGATGATTTCCCCGAAGCCCAGGGTGACGATGGCCAGATAATCGCCGCGCAAACGCAAGGTCGGCGCCCCCAGCAAGACTCCGAACAGGCAGGCCAGCATCGCACCGCAGGGCAGGATCACCCAGAACGGCAGGTGCAGCCCCAGATGCGGGCTAGCCAGCAGGGCGTAGGTGTAAGCCCCCACGGCATAGAAGGCGATGTAGCCCAGGTCCAGCAGACCGGCAAAGCCCACGACGATGTTCAGGCCCAGGGCCAGAAACACATAGAGGATGGCGAAGTCGAGAATCCGCACCCAGGCCTGGCCGCCCCACATGGCGACGATCGGCAGCGCCAGCAGCAGCAAGGAGCCAGACACGGCCAGGACACCGCTATGGCGGGGCAGGCGCAGCAGCGCATGAAGGAAAGGATGCTTCATGCCCGTTCTCCCGTCTGTTCTCCAAACAGGCCCGAGGGGCGGAACATCAGCACCACGATCAGCACCACGAAGGCGAAGATGTCCTGGTAGTGGCTGCCCAGGAAGCCCCCGGTCAAATCGCCGATATAGCCGGCCCCCAGCGCCTCGATGATGCCCAGCAGCAGCCCGCCCGCCATGGCGCCGGCCAGATTACCGATGCCGCCCAGGACCGCAGCGGTAAAGGCCTTGAGGCCGAGCATGAAGCCCATCTGGTAGTGGGCCACTTCGTAATAGGAGCCCACCATGAAGCCCGCCAGGGCGCCCATGGCGGAACCGATGATGAAGGCGGCGGCAATCACCCGGTCCACATTCACGCCCATCAGCCGGGCCACCTGGGGATTCTGGGAAGCGGCACGCATGGCCATGCCCAGCCGGGTCCTGTAGATGAGCAGCAGCAAGCCGGCCATGCTGGCGACGGCGAGCAATACGATCAAGACCTGCACATTGGAAAAATAAGCGCCTCCGATTTCGTGGGAGGTCTTCTCGATGATCCGGGGAAAAATCAGATAATTGCGGCTCCAGATGATCATGGCCAGGTTCTGCAGCACGATGGACATGCCGATGGCAGTGATCAGGGGGGTCAGTCGCGGCGCGTGGCGCAGGGGACGATAGGCAATCCGCTCCAGGCTCCAGCCCAGTGCCATGCACACCAGCATGGCGGCCAGCAGGGCCAGCACCGCAGCCAGACCCACGGGCACTCCCAGGTTGGTGAGCATCCCGATGACGGTAATGGCGACCATGGTGCCGATCATCACCACCTCACCATGGGCAAAATTGATCAAACCCATGATGCCGTAAACCATGGTGTAGCCCAGGGCGACCAGGGCGTAGATGCTGCCCTGCACCAGACCGTTGATGAGTTGCTGCAAAAAGGTATCCATGCCGATGACTTAGTCCGGTCAGCGCGAAAACGGCGCCAGGAGGCGCCGTTTTCGTGGAGTGAGCTCCCGCTTACCTGGCCGGAGCCACAGGTGCTGCGGGTGCGGGTGCGGGTGCTGCGGGTGCTGCGGGCGCAGCCGCCTCGGCAGGTGCGGCCGGCGCTTCAACCGGCGCTGCAGCACCCAGGGTTTCCAGATACTCCCACTTGCCGTCCTTGACCTGATACAGGGAAATGGCGCCATCCTTCAGATCGCCGTTTCCGTCGAACTGGATGGTGGCAGTCACCCCCTGATAGCTGGTCTTGGGCAGTTCAGCCAGATACCTGGCGGGTTCCACGGAATTGGCCCGCTTCATGGCGTCGGCCACGACCATCACGGCATCGTAGACGTAGGGCGCATAGAGCTGGATTTCCTGGTTGTACTTGGCGGTGTAGCGCGCCTTGAAGTCAGGACCCTTGGGCATCTTGTCCACCGGCAGGCCGGGCAGGGAGCAGAACTGGCCTTCGGTCGCTTCGCCGCCGAGCTTGATGAACTCGGGGGTACAGCCGCCGTCACCGGTCAGGAACCTGGCCTTGATGCCCAGTTCCTTGAACTGCTTGACCATGGGGCCGGCCTGGGCATCCATGCCGCCAAAGAACACCAGGTCGGGCTTCCTGGACTTGATCTTGGTCAGGATGGCCTTGAAGTCGGTGGCCTTGTCGGTGGTGTACTCGGTGCTCACCACCTTGATTCCAGCGGCTTCGGCAGCTTTTCTGAATTCATCGGCCAGACCCTGACCGTAAGCAGTACGGTCGTCGATGATGGCGACCTTCCTGATACCTTGCTTTGCGGCAAATTCACCCAGCGCCTTACCCTGCTGCACGTCATTGGCGAACACGCGGAAGGCGGTATTGAAACCCTGCAGGGTATAGGTGGGATTGGTGGAGGCGCCCGAAATCTGGGGAATACCCGCATCGAAATAAATCTTGGAAGCCGGGATGGTGGTACCGGAATTGAGGTGACCGATAACGCCATTGACCTTGGCATCCACCAGCTTCTGAGCCACGACGGTGGCTTGTCTGGGATCGGCCTGATCGTCTTCCGACAGCAGTTTGAAGCTGACGATGGCACCGCCGATTTCCAGCTTCTGGGCATTCAGGTCATCCACCGCCAGTAGCGCACCATTTTCATGGTCCTTGCCCAGATGGGCCTGGGGGCCGGTCATCGGAGCCACATGCCCCAGATTGACGGTGATTTCAGGCTTGGGAGGAGGGGCAACGGGAGCGGGAGGAGGCGGCGGAGGCGGGGGAGGAGGAGCCTCTTTGCCACAGCCGATCAACGCAATGCCAGCCGCCAGGGCCAGCATGATTCCGGGAAAACGTGAGGTCGTCATTCAACTACTCCGCGATTAGGGTCAGAAAGGTTTGATTCTGGAAACACACCTCGTGCTTGTCAAGGCCGAAAGCAGAATGCGCGCATGAAAAAGCCGACCCAGGGCCGGCTTCGTCGCAAACAGCGAGGCTTACTTGGTGGACAGAACCCACTTTACCAGTTTGGTGGCCTCTTCGGGCGTCACGTTATTGGGAGGCATGGGCACAGCCCCCCAAACACCGGAACCACCAGCCTTGACCTTGGCCGCCAGCTTGTCCACGGCAGTCTTGTCGCCCTTGTACTTGGCCGCCACGTCCTTGTAGGCGGGGCCAACCAGCTTCTTGTCGGTGGCATGGCAGGCCATGCAACCCTTGGCCGTGGCCAGGGCTTGGTCGGCATGGGCTTGACCGGCCATCACGATACCTGCGGCGGCCATCATGGCTGCGTAGATTGCTTTCATTACTTGCTCCGTATAGATGTGATTGAACAGCGGGAAGGATGTTAATTCAGAAGCAATGGCTTGCAAACCTTGCGCAACGCATTTCTGAAGAAGTTTCAAACTCCATGAGACAGTAACGCCACAGCGCGGTAGAAGTTGACCCAGAGTTGACCCCGTGTTGCCCCCGTGTTGACCCCGTGTTGCCCCAGCCGCCCCAGTCACCCACCCGGTTTGACCTCGCCCCAAGCCCGCCCGGCTCGACGCTTGGTATCGGTATCGAGCCGGGCGGGAGGTTTCAGGCCCGCCGGACCTGGGATAGGTCGCGCACCGCGCCCCGGTCGGCGGAGGTGGCGAACAGGGCATAGGCTTTGAGGGCCTGGGACACCGGACGCTCCCGGTTCAGCGGCTGCCAGGCGGCCTCCCCCCGCGCTTCCATGGCGGCCCGGCGGGCGGCCAGTTCGGCTTCGGAGACGGCCAGGCGGATGCTGCGCCTGGGGATGTCGATCGCGATCGTGTCGCCCTCTTGCACCAGGCCGATGGCGCCGCCGTTGGCGGCCTCGGGGGAGACGTGGCCGATGGAAAGGCCGGAAGTACCGCCGGAGAAACGGCCGTCGGTGAGGAGGGCGCAGTCCTTGCCGAGGCCCATCGACTTCAGGTAGCTGGTGGGATAGAGCATTTCCTGCATGCCGGGGCCGCCCTGCGGACCTTCGTAACGGATCACCACCACGTCGCCGGCGACGATGCTGCCCGACAGGATGCCGGCCACCGCCGCTTCCTGGCTCTCGAACACCCGCGCCCGGCCGCTGAACACGAGGATGGATTCATCCACCCCGGCGGTCTTCACGATGCAGCCCTTTTCGGCGATGTTGCCAAAGAGCACGGCGAGGCCGCCGTCGCGGGAATAGGCATTGGCCAGATTGCGGATGCAGCCGTGGGTGCGGTCCAGATCCAGCTCCGGCCAGCGGCGGTTCTGCGAGAAGGCCACCTGGGTCGGCACGCCGCCGGGAGCCGCCTTGTAGAACTCCAGCACCTCGGGATTGGCGGAGAGGGTGACGTCGAAGGTGTCGATCGCCTCGCCCAGGGTCTTCATGTGCACCGTGGGCACCTCGCGCTCGATCAGCCCGGCCCGGGACAGTTCGGCGAGGATGGCCATGACGCCGCCGGCCCGGTGCACGTCCTCGATGTGGTACTTGTCGGTGGCCGGGGCCACCTTGCAGAGGCAGGGCACCTTGCGGGAGATGCGGTCGATGTCGGCCATGGTGAAATCCACCCCTGCCTCGTGAGCGGCGGCCAGGAGGTGCAGCACGGTGTTGGTGGAGCCGCCCATGGCCACATCGAGGCTCATGGCATTTTCGAAGGCGGCCTTGCTGGCGATGGCGCGAGGCAGCACGCTGGCATCGTCCTGCTCGTAGTAACGCCGGCAGAGTTCGACGATCTGGCGGCCGGCGCGCAGGAACAATTCCTTACGGTCGGCGTGGGTGGCGACGAGGGTGCCGTTGCCGGGCAGGGAGAGGCCCAGGGCCTCGGTCAGGCAGTTCATGGAATTGGCGGTAAACATGCCGGAACAGGAGCCGCAGGTGGGGCAGGCGGAGCGTTCGATGGCGTCCACTTCCGCGTCGGAAACATGGCTGTCGGCGGCCTTGACCATGGCATCGACGAGGTCGAGTTTGACCATTCGCTCGCCGTCGGGCAGATGCAGGGTGGCCTTGCCGGCCTCCATGGGGCCGCCGGAGACGAAGATGGCGGGGATATTGAGGCGCAAGGCGGCCATCAGCATGCCCGGGGTGATCTTGTCGCAGTTCGAGATGCACACCAGGGCATCGGCACAGTGGGCATTGGCCATGTACTCGACCGAGTCGGCGATCAGGTCGCGGGAGGGCAGGCTGTAGAGCATGCCGCCATGGCCCATGGCGATGCCGTCATCGATGGCGATGGTATTGAATTCCTTGGCGACGCCGCCAGCCGCCTCGATCTCGCGCGCCACCAATTGGCCCAGGTCCTTGAGGTGCACGTGGCCGGGCACGAACTGGGTAAAGGAATTGACCACGGCGATGATGGGCTTGCCGAAGTCGCCATCCTTCATGCCGGTGGCCCGCCACAGGGAACGGGCGCCGGCCATGTTGCGGCCATGGGTGGAGGTGCGGGAGCGGTAGGGGGGCATGAAAATATCTCCGTTGCAGCAAGTTCTAAACGAGGAATTGTAACCCCGCCAGCCCAGCCGAATCGCGGGAATGTTGCAGGGCATCCGCACTCGAACATCCAATCCGGGATAGCCCCAGGGCCTCCGCACTCGAACATCCTATCCGGGATAGCCCCAGGTAACGGGTCCGTAATTCATCATCCCAGTCGGCGCGTTTGCGCTTGAGTCGCAGGCTGCGACTTGACGGTATCCGTGACCTCCATCCGGAAGCGGTTGAGGCCGATTTTCTTGATGAGCGTGAGATTTTCCGGGGCGTTGTCTTTGCGGACGGTACTGGCATCTTCTTCAAAGCACTTGCCCGCATCGCTTTTTGCCACCCCAAAGACGAGAGTAGACGGTATTTCCTCAATGTTTACAAGTGCTTGCTGTAAGTCACTGAGGGTTAACGATTTTTTGCACGGCAGAATGCTCCGAAGATATATTTCATTGAAGTTCGGATACCTGTAAAAAAACCCTGCTCTTCTTGCGAAGGACAGGGTTTCAATCACCTCAAGCGTCAAACCGGAAAGACAGAAAATCTGTGGTCAGACTCTCGTTCACGCGCTCACGGACGGAAGACTTCTTCCAGACTCGTCGCGTCCAGTACGCGCTCCACCCAGGTGTCGATCTGCTCGGCAGAAGCCGCTGCGATCTTGCCAACGGCATCCGCCGGCAAGACGCCAAAACGCTGGGTCAAGAGCTTCTGCAGGACGAGCGCCTCGCCTTTCTCGATACCTTTCTCGATACCTTTCTCGAGACCCTTCTGCTCATGCTGCCGGGCCCAGGTGTCAAACCGTTCAGCCAGTGTCATCTTCAACTCCTTCAAGTCGTGCACCTTGGGAAGCACCCAGGTGTGCTTGC
>NZ_JBASOH010000123.1:0-26006 GCF_049658005.1 Azovibrio sp.
GGCCTGGCTCAACTGGCTCATGGCGTTGTTGATCTGGGCGACGCCGGAGGACTGTTCCTGGGAGGCGGAGGCGATTTCCTGCACCAGGTCGGAAGTCTTGTTGATGGACGGCACGATCTCGTCGAGCAGTTTGCCGGCCTTCTCGGCTGTGCCCACGGTGTTGCCGGCCAGTTCGCCGATTTCCTGGGCCGCCACCTGGGAGCGTTCGGCCAGTTCGCGCACTGCGGCCGCCACCACGGCAAAGCCCTTGCCGTGTTCGCTCGCCCGGGCCGCCTCGATGGCGGCATTCAGGGCAAGCAGATTGGTCTGGTAGGCGATGTCGTCGATGATGCCGATCTTTTCGGCAATCTTTTTCATGGCGCCAACCGTCTCGGCCACGGCCTTGCCACCCTCGGTGGCTTCCTTGGCCGCCTTGGCCGCCGTACTGTCAGTGACCTTGGCGTTTTCCGCATTCTGGTTGATGGACGCGGACATTTCTTCCACCGAAGCCGAAGACTCCTCCACCGAAGCGGCCTGTTCGGAAGAAGACTGGGACAGGGACTGGGCGGTGGCGGAAACCTGGCCGGCAGCGTTGGTCAGGGTGTCGGCGGCGGTCTTGACCTGGGAGACGGTGTCGTAGAGGCGGGCGACGGTGTTGTTGACCGCGTCCTTGAGCACCAGGAAGTCACCCTGGTACTGGGCGGAGATGCTCTGGGTCAGGTCTCCCTGATCCAGGGCGGTCAGGATGCGTTTCACTTCGTCGATGGGGCCGATCACGGCATCGAGGGTGGCATTCACCCCTTCGATGATCTTCTTGTAATCGCCCTTGTGCTTGTCCGCATCGGCCCGGGTGGACAACCGCCCTTCCACGGCGGCCCTGACCAGCATGTTGGTATCGTTGATCATGGCCTGGACCGCTTGCTGAACGGATTCCACGGCGCGCAGCGCTTCACCTGCTTCATCCTTGGCGTCGGACTTGAGTTCGAAATTGAAGTCGCCGACCGCCATTTTCTTGGCGGCATCCACGACTTGCGAGATGGGCCGGGTAATGGCGCGGGCAACGAAGAACCCGATCAGGGCCGCCAGCACCGTGGCCACTACCGCCAGGGCAATGATCAGGGTCTGGGCGGTTGCCACGGTTTCCTGAGCTTTCTTGCCCTGGGCGGCGACCAGCTCGTTCTGGAAGACGATCAGTTGGTTGATCGCATCCATGTAGGCGTTCTGGGTTGTGCGCAGATCGCCAAACATCAGCTGGATTGCTTCATGGCGACTGCCGGCTTTCGCGTATTCCAGGAAGTTGTTCAGGTGAACCCGATATTCATTGCGCGCCTTGCTCATGGCGGCAAAAATTTCCTTGCCCTTGGGATGGGTCACGCTTTTTTCCAGCAGCTCCATGTTCTTGCTGATGGTGGCGGTGACACCCTCCGGGCCGGTGATCCGTTCCATTTCCTTCTTGATGGTGTCCTCGGTGAAGTCGAGCAGCATGTTGCGCGTGGCGCGGGCGGCGATATTGACATTATCGATGATGTTGTTGGCCTGGATGGTCTTCGGGAAGCGGTCGTTGACCAGGAGGTCGACGTCCTGATGCAGATCGTTCAGGCGGGTAATGCTGATGCCTGACACGACGATCAGGAACAAGAGGGTGATGGCAAAGCCGAGGCCGATCTTGGTTCTGATTTTCAAGTTTTTAAGCATGAAATGCTCCTGTGATGATTGCGGCTAAGGTTTGAGGTTTGAAGGTTTGAAGGTTTGAAGTCGTTTGAAATCTGGAATCAGTTGGGGCTGGTGCTGAGCAGGCGGTTGATGTTGCGCATGCGGTTTTCTTCGGCAGCGGCACAGCGCTGGACCAGGGCCTGCACGTCGAGGATCAGGGCGACTTCGCCACTCCCCAGAATGGTCGAGCCGCCAATGCCGCGCAGGTGCTTGAAAATGTCGCCGAGTGGTTTGATCACGGTCTGGAATTCCCCCATCAGTTGATCCACGACGATACCCGCCTTCTGGCCGGCATACTGGACCACCACCACGTTTTCCCGCACCGGATCTGCGCCCTTGATGCCGAAGGTGTCCCGCAGGCGGACGAAAGGCAGGACTTCGCCGCGCAGATTCAGGTAGTGCTGGTTGTCGGGCTGGTCTTTCAGTTCAATACATTCGACCACCGTATCTAGCGGGATGATGTAGGCTGACTTGTCGACTCCCACCAGGAAGCCGTCGATGATGGCCAGGGTCAGGGGGAGGCGGATGGTGAAGGTCGAGCCTCGTCCTTCCTGGGTGGTGACATCCACGGTGCCGCGCAGGGACTGGATGTTGCGGCGCACCACGTCCATGCCCACGCCCCGGCCGGAAAGGTTGGAGACCTTTTCCATGGTGGAGAAGCCGGGCTCGAAAATCAGATTGACGATTTCCTGGTCAGACAGGTTCTGACCCGGCTGGACGAGCCCCTTTTCGATGGCCTTGGCCAGGATGCGTTCTTTCTTGAGGCCGCCACCGTCGTCGGAGACTTCGATGACGATGCTGCCGGAATCATGATAGGCATTGAGCGCAACATGCCCTTGTACCGGCTTGCCGGCCGCCGCGCGCACAGACGCCGGTTCGATGCCGTGGTCGAGGGCGTTGCGCACCAGATGCATCAGTGGATCGCCGATTTTCTCCACCACCGACTTGTCCAGTTCCGTCTCGCCACCGGAAATCTGCAATTCGATGTTTTTTCCCAGTTCCTTGGCGACGTCACGCACGACGCGGTGGAAGCGGTTGAAGGTTTCGCCGATCTGCACCATGCGCAGTTGCAGGGCCGAATTGCGGATATCTTCCACCAGGCGGGAAAGGATGGAGGTGGCTTCCACCAGTTCGGTCTGGCCGCTGCGGGTGGCGAGCAGGTTGGTGGAGGCGCCGGAAATGACCAGTTCTCCCACGAGGTCGATCAACTTGTCGAGTTTGTCGGCCTGGACCCGGATCATGCGGGATTCCCTGGCCTTCTTTTCGCTGACCTGGGCTTGTTTATCCACGGCGGCATCGACGAGATTTTTTTGCACGACCTTTTGCTCAACCAGAATTTCTCCCAGTTGAGCCGGCGGGGTCTTGCTGTCTTCAGCGCGACCCAGGCGGGATTCCTGCTGCAGACGCAGGCCCTCCTCGAGTTCGGCCTGGGTCAGGGCGCCACAACGCACCAGGATCTCTCCCAGGCGCATGGAATCTTCCGGCAGTTCCTCGATGAGCTGCAGGTATTCCGAGAGCTTGCTGCTGGGCGGCAGGATGCGCAGCTCGCATTCGTCCCGGACGAAATCGAAGACGCGTTCGATGTCGGCCTTGCTGGCGCGGGTCTGGAAGTGGATTTCGAAACCCAGATAGCAGGATTCCGGGTCCATTTCGTCTGCATCGGGCATGGCATCGGGCAGGGTTTCCATGTCCAGGATTTCCCCCAGGCTGGCCAGGTAGCGCAGGAAGGAAAGCGGGTCCATGCCGCCGCGCAGCACATTGGGGCCGAAGCGCACGGAGATATGCCAGCCATCGGTAATCACGACCCCGCCTCCCGAAACCTCGACGGGGGACTCCTGTTCGACGACGGGCACCTGGCCGGGATCTTCCGTGACGGGAGGCGGGGCGGCTTCGGGGTTCAGGTAGGCGGCCAGTTGGCGGGTCAGGTCTTCACCCTGGGCGGCAATGTCGGCGGGCGGTTCGGCTTGGGCCGCTTCGAGCACGTCGATGAGGCGCCCCATGTGGTCGCAACAGCCCAGCAACAGGGTGGCCAGATTGGCGCTGACCGTGATTTCCCCGTTTCTGAGCTTGTCCAGCAGGTTTTCGACCTTGTGGGTGAAGGCTTCGATAAAACCGCATTCGATGACGCCCGAGGCGCCCTTGATGGTGTGGGCCGCGCGGAAGATGGCGTTGATATTGTCGGCGTCGTTGGGGTCCTGTTCCAGGCGCAACAAGCCGGCCTCCATGTCCGCTAGTTGTTCGCGGCTTTCCTGCACAAAGACGCTGGTCAGTTCATCCATGGGCTTTGCCTTTCGGATCAATGGGTTTCCTGGGCGGGGATCACCAGGGGGTCTCCCAGGTAGGCCGCCAGGTTGCAAAAGTCGATGACGGAGCGCACGGCCTGGCTATGGGCTGCGATGGTGGCCTTTTTGCCCGCTTTCTGGGCTTCGCGCTTGAGGAGGATCAGGAGTTGCAGGCCGGCGGTATCCATCTCGGATACCTGGGACAGGTCCAGTTCCACGGCATCGGCCTGGGCCAGGGTCTCCAGCAGCAGCATTTTCTGCTCCTGGGCGTGGTAGATGGTGAGGTCTTCCTGCAAGGTGATGCGCTGGCTCTCGGGCATGGCTTTTCCTTAAAAAAGTTCGACCCTGCTGCTGGGTGCGGCGTCGCTTTTCTTGACGGACGCACCGTGCTCCATGGCATCGTCGTGCGTCTGGCGTTGTTGCTCCATCACGTAACGGTGATAGATGGCAGTGAGGTGCTGGGCGATCGGGGTATAGGTGAAATCAGGGTCTTCGAAGGCCAGCAGCCGGTCGGCGAGCAGACTGGTGTGCCCGTCCAGATCATTCAGGGCGCTGGCGACCTGCTCGAGTTGTTGCCGGGTCACATCCTGAAACTGCACACTGGCCTGGGCTTCCATGAACATCCTGGCCAGCTTCGAGCTGTTGTTCTGGATGGTCGCCAGGACGCTGGCTTCGTGGCGCATCAATGCTTCATAGCCGTGACTGAGGCCCGCCAGCTGCTGGGAAAAGTCGTTGAGCAGGGCCTGTTCCTTTTCCAGGCTGCTGTTCGAGAGTTTGTCCTGAAACTGGGCTTCAATTCTTTTGATGACGGACTGGATGCCACTATTCATCTTGTTGACGGCGGCTTCGGTTTCCGAGGAAAGCTTGCGGACTTCGTCGGCCACCACCGCAAAACCGCGCCCCGCCTCGCCGGCCCGGGAGGCTTCAATGGCGGCATTCAGGGCCAGCAGGTTGGTCTGGTTGGAAATGCTCCGGATCAACTGCACGAGACTGGCGAGGGAGCGGGATTCCTGCACGACCTGGGCGACCCGCTGCTGATCCTGCCCGGTTTCTTCCATCCGCTGCTGGATATAGTGGTTCATCTTTTCGACGGTGGCGTGGTTCTGGGCGATCCGGTTTTCCGAATCCTGCACCAGGGCGGAGGATTCGCTGCTGGTGGTGGAAACGAACTGGTCCAGCTCGGTGACGACGGCGTCGATGGTGAGCAGTTTTTCCGTGATGTTGATGGCCGCCTTCTCGGTTTCCTGGGTCACCGCATGCAGCTGGGCCTTGATGATTTCGTTGAATCCATGGATGGATTTGAGTTCCCCGGCGACTTCCTCCGAAACATGGGAGAAGGTTTTCCGGCGGTGCCTTTCCTTGGCCTGGGTACGGGAAAGGCCATACATGTAGTCCCGGAAGAAGGCGAGGGAGACGATGCGCTGGGCCAGGTAGGCCACGGCGACGATCAGGACCGTGCCTACGGCATCCCCGAGGGGCGCGGCAAGGCCTGCGGCAGGGAGGAATACACGGTGAAACCAGTCGTTCAGGAAATAGACCGTCAAACCCGCCCCGCTGGCGACGATCAGGAAAACGAGCAAGGCCCGGCGGTAAAGAACGGTTATTTTCATGGGGGTCTCAGCGTACGACCAGCTTGATCGTGTTGAGCAGTTCGTCCGCGGTGGCGGGCTTGACGATCCAGCCTGACGCGCCGGCCGCCTTGGCCTCCAGCTTGCGTGCCTGCTGCGACTCCGTGGTCAGGAACAAAATGGGAACAAACTTGTAGGCTGGCAGCTTGCGCACTTCCTTGATCAGATCGATGCCATTCATGCCCGGCATGTTGAGGTCGGTGATGAGCAGGTCGATCTTGATGCCGGCCTTGAGTTTTTTCAGGGCTTCTTCTGCATTGGCGGCTTTTTCGGTGGCGTAGCCTGCTTTGGTGAGAATGTTGGAAATGCTGAGCAGGATGGTGGCTGAGTCGTCGACGAGAAATATGGTTTTCATGGATTTCGCTGTTCTGGAAACGATCGTGCGGGAAAGCTATCAGTTAAATTCCGGATCGGCAATTCCATCTGAAAGTCAGCCGGGCGGGAGGGGTTGTCGGGGGCGGCTTGCCGGCATCGAGACCAACGTCGGGGCCAACGTCGGGACCGGCTGATGGACCGATTCTAATGCACGGTTTGTTTCGTAATCATGAATCCTGGCCACGTTTTTGATTTTCCGCTTTGTGATAATATCGGCCGTTGACATTACACCTTTGACGGTGGGTGGAGGCCAGAGGTCTTTGCTGCGGCGGTTGCCGTTACAGAGGTTCCCTGGGAGTGGGTGGGAGGTTGGCTGGTGGCATCGGGGCATACCCCCGGTCCGGAAGCGGTAATGGTCCCGCCTGGTTGCTCGCAAATCAAAATCAAGCAAGGAAACCGCATGAAGATCCATGAATATCAGGCCAAGGAAATCCTGAGGAAGTTCGGTGTGAATGTTCCGCGCGGGGTGTTCTGCCCGACGGCGGAAGAAGCCGTCGCTGCGGCTGAATCCCTGGGTGGCAAGGTCTGGGTGGTGAAGGCCCAGATTCACGCCGGTGGCCGCGGCAAGGGGGGTGGCGTGAAGGTGGCCAGATCCCTCGACGAAGTGAAGCAATACGCCAGCCAGATCATGGGTATGCAACTGGTGACCCACCAGACCGGCCCCGAAGGTCAAAAAGTGCGCCGCCTGCTGGTCGAAGAAGGCGCCGACATCAAGAAGGAATACTATGTTGCGGCGCTGACCGACCGCGCCACCCAGAAGGTCGCCATGATGGCTTCTTCTGAAGGCGGCATGGATATCGAAGAAGTCGCCCACAATACTCCCGAAAAAATTCTCAAGGTCTTCGTCGATCCGCTCATCGGCCTGACCGACGCCCAGGCCAGGGAACTGGCCGTCGGCATCGGCGTGCCCGAGGCCTCCCAGGCCCAGGCCATGGACACCTTCAAGAAGCTCTATACCTGCTACATGGAAACCGACGCTTCCCTGGCCGAGATCAATCCCCTGATCCTCGAAGGCAACGGCGACATCAAGGCCCTGGACGCCAAGTTCAACTTCGATCCCAACGCCTTGTTCCGGCACCCCGAGATCGTCGCCATGCGTGACCTGGACGAGGAGGACCCCGACGAAATCGAGGCTTCCAAGTACGATCTGGCCTACATCAGCCTCGACGGCAACATCGGCTGCCTGGTGAACGGCGCCGGCCTGGCCATGGCCACCATGGACACCATCAAGCTGTTCGGCGGCGAGCCGGCCAACTTCCTGGACGTCGGCGGCGGCGCCACGACCGAGAAGGTGACCGAAGCCTTCAAGATCATGCTCAAGAACCCCAAGGTCAAGGGCATCCTGGTCAATATCTTCGGCGGCATCATGAAGTGCGACACCATCGCCGCTGGCGTGGTGGCCGCTGCCAAGGAAGTGAATCTCGCCGTGCCGCTGGTGGTGCGCATGAAGGGTACCAACGAAGATCTGGGCAAGAAGATTCTGGCCGACTCCGGTCTGCCCATCATTACTGCCGATTCCATGGCTGAAGCTGCCGCCAGAATCGTCGCCGCGGTCAAGTAAGGAGTTATTGAATGTCCATTCTGATCAACAAAGACACCAAGGTCATCACCCAGGGTATCACCGGCAAGACCGGCCAGTTCCATACTGAAAAGTGCCAGGAATACGCCAACGGCAAGAACTGCTTCGTGGCCGGGGTGAACCCCAAAAAGGCCGGCGAGAAGATTTTCGACATCCCCATCTACGCCTCCGTCAAGGAAGCCGCCACCGAAACCGGCGCTACCGTTTCCGTCATCTACGTGCCGCCCGCCGGTGCCGCCGACGCGATCTGGGAAGCTGTTGAAGCCGACCTGGACCTGGTCGTCTGCATCACCGAAGGCATCCCCGTCCGGGACATGCTGATCGTGCGCAACAAGATGAAGCACAAGGTTGCCGCGGGTGGCAAGGAGACCCTGTTGCTCGGCCCCAACTGCCCGGGCCTGATCACCCCCGACGAAATCAAGATCGGCATCATGCCCGGCCACATCCACAGGAAGGGTCGCATCGGCGTGGTTTCCCGCTCCGGCACCCTGACCTATGAAGCCGTCGCCCAGCTGACCGAAATCGGTCTGGGCCAGTCTTCTGCCGTCGGCATTGGCGGCGACCCCATCAATGGCCTGAAGCATATCGACGTGATGAGGATGTTCAACAACGATCCCGACACCGATGCCGTGATCATGATCGGTGAAATCGGGGGGCCCGATGAAGCTGAAGCGGCCATGTGGTGCAAGGCCAACATGAAGAAGCCGATCGTCGGCTTCATCGCGGGCGTCACCGCTCCGGCCGGCAAGCGCATGGGCCACGCCGGCGCCCTGATTTCCGGTGGTGCCGACACGGCGGATGCCAAGCTCGCCATCATGGAAGAATGCGGTTTCACCGTGACCCGCAATCCTTCCGAAATGGCCAAGCTGCTGAAGGCGCTGCTGTAATCCGGCAAGTGGCCCCGGACAAAAAGGGTGGTCTGGAAAGGCTGCCCTTTTTTTATTCCGGATTGTTGTGCTCATGGCATGGACAGGCCCGGACCCAGGCTTTAGAGTTGTTTCCCCGAGTGATTGTGGAGAGGAGCAAGCGATGCCATTAGGCCAGGATGACTTGATGACCCGGGCCCTGCAGGAGGGCCTGGAAGTGCTGACGCTGCAAGTGGGGCAGCAGCGGGTGGCGGTGCCCATGGTCGAGGTGGTCCATATCCTCGACGCCATCCAGGCGCGAACGCTCAAAGTGGAGAAGGCAGGCGCCGATGCCGACCCCTCGGAAGGGGATGCCGTGATCGCCTACGAAGGGGCAGCCCTGGCTTATCTGCCGCTCTGGCCCCGGCTGGGAGAAAAATCGAACACGCATGAGCTCACCTGCCTGGCGGAAACCCTGGCAGCGCGCAAGCAGGACCATCTGGACTGGATGGGGGCCCTGTCCCACTCCCTGAATCACGACGTGCCCTTCACCAAGGCCCGCAATCCGCACGAGTGCGCGTTTGGCAAGTGGTATGACAGCTTCAAGACCGATAACCGGCGCTTGCGGCTGCTGTTGTTGCAGTTCGATACGCCCCATCAACGGATTCATGCTCTGGCCGACCAGTTGCTGGAAATGAAGGCCCAAGGCCGTCTCGATGCGGCCTTGGCGATCTTTGCGGAGGAAGAGCGGAACACCCTGGCGACCCTGCTTGCCCTGTTTGACCGGACGGTGGAAACCCTGGCCCAGATTCGCCGGGAGATTGCGGTGATCGTGCGGCATCAGGGGACGCTGTATGCGCTGGGCGCGGATGGGGTGCAGGACATCCGGTTTTATCCCGCCGATACCCTGTCCTATAACGTGGCACTGCTGCAGCGCTACCGGGTGCCTACCCGCTGCTTCCTGATCGAGGCCGGGGCGGAGCCCTTGCCGGTGCTTGACTGGCAGCGTCTGACCGGTGTCGGGGCCGATGCCCGGGCCGGCGCTCAGGCCGGTGCCCAGGCATGACTTCCCGTAACGGGCTCATGCAACATGAAGCCGGGGCTCTGATTCTGGCCCTCAAACTTTCCCTGGGGGCGGCCCTGTATCCGCGCGGCCAGACGATGGCCGTTGTCCTGCGCGCCGGCATGGGCGCTGCCGCTGGAAAACAGCAATAAGGAAATGGAATGGACTTGAATGATGCACTCCAGGTTTTTGCGCTGACGGATCCGGGGTTGGTGCGTAACCATAATGAGGATGCGGTATTTGCCGACCCTGGCAAGGGCCTGGTCATTCTGGCCGATGGCATGGGGGGCTACAACGCCGGAGAGGTGGCCTCCGGCATGGCCGTCACCCTCCTGTCCGGGAGGCTGGGGGAGCCGGCGTTTCAGCGCATGCTCCCCGATGCCCTGGAGCATCCACTGCAAGAAGCGATTTTGTCCGTCAATCAGGCCATTCATCAGGCCGCGCAGTGCGAACCTCAATATGCCGGCATGGGGACGACCCTGGTGCTGGGCTTGTTTTGCGATGACCGGCTGCTGCTGGGTCATGTGGGGGATTCGCGCTGTTACCGCCTGCGGCAGGGCCATCTCGAGCGCCTGACCCGCGACCATTCGCTGCTTCAGGAGCAGATCGACAGCGGGCTGTTGAGTGAAGAGGAGGCGCGCCATTCCCGGAACCGGAATCTGGTGACCCGGGCGCTGGGGGTCGAGTCCATGGTGGAGCCTGAGTTCAATCGTTATGATGTCGAGGTGGGGGATATCTACCTGCTGTGTTCCGATGGGCTCAATGACATGGTCGAGCAGGATGATATCGCGCTGACCTTGCAGACCCTGGCGGCCAACCTGCCGCTGGCGGGGGAGCAGTTGGTCCAGTTGGCCAACGACAATGGGGGGCGGGACAATGTTTCGGTTATCCTCGTCAAGATAACAGGTCGCTTCAGGGTGCCACGCAGCGGGTGGCAGAGATTGCTGGCCTGGTTAAAGTGAGGCGCATGAGAAAATGGCAAAACTGATACTTTCGATGGATGGTCTGGTGCTCAAGGAAATCAACCTGGAGAAGGAGCGCATCACCATCGGGCGCAAACCCCACAACGATATCCAGATCGACAATCTGGCCATTTCCGGTGTGCACGCGGCGGTAGTGACCATCCTCAATGATTCTTTCCTGGAGGATCTGGACAGCACCAATGGCACCCTGGTCAATGGTCAGCCCGTCAAGAAGCATTTCCTCCGGCATAACGACGTGATCGAGCTGGGCAAGTACAAGCTCAAGTATCTGAATGACACGCCAGTGGCTGCTCAAGGCAGCGATTATGAAAAAACCATGATCATTCGCCCCGCTACCTTCAAGCCGGTGGCGCCGGATGCCGTTCCTGCCCAGGGCGACCACTCCCTCGGTTCTCAGACGCTGGCGCCCGGGGGGGAAGGGGCGCAGCCCACGCCGGCGGCCGCGCTTCCGGGGGCGGTCATCCAGATTCTCAATGGGGCCAATGCCGGCAAGGAGCTGCCCTTGGTGAAGACCCTGACCTCCCTGGGCAAGCCCGGCGTCCAGGTGGCGGTGATTGCCCGCCGTCCGCAGGGGTATTTCATCACCCACGTCGAAGGGGCCCATTTTCCTGTGGTCAATGGACATACCCTGGATGCCCAGGCCCACCCTCTCAAGGATCATGATGTGATCGAAATATCCGGGGTGAAAATGGAATTTTTCCTCAAGTCCTGAGGCCCGCCGTTTCCATGAGAGGCATCAAGGCCAGGCTGAGCCGCTACCTGCTGGGAGGGTTGCTGGTATTGCTCTTTCTCGGGCACGGCGCCCAGGTCTGGCGGATACCCCTGCTGGAGGTCCTGGATGCCTATTTCTACGATGTCCGGGTGCGGCTTTCGGCACCCGGCGGGGGGGATGACCGGGTCGCCATCATCGACCTCGATGAGCGCAGTCTCGCCGCAGAGGGGCGTTGGCCCTGGAGCCGGGACAAGGTGGCCGAACTGGTGCGGCGTCTGGTGGATGATCACGGTGTCGCCGTGCTGGGGTTTGATGTGGTCTTTGCCGAGCCGGACGAAAGTTCCGGCATCCGGGTGCTGGAGGCCCTCGCCCAGGGCAGATTGCGGGATAACCGCACCTACCAGGAAAGTTTGCGGGGTTTGCGTTCCCAGCTGGATTTTGACGGGCGTCTGGCGCAAACCCTGAAAGGCCGCCCCGTCGTCCTGGGATTTTATTTCTCGGCCCAGGAAGGCATGCCCACGACAGGTGCCTTGCCGCCGCCGGTGTTGCCGCCTGGCAGTTTTGCCGGCATTGCCACGGCGTTTACCCGCTGGCAAAGCTATGGCGCCAATCTGCCGGCCTTGCAGGCGGCGGCGGCCGGCGGCGGCCATTTCAATCCACTGGTCGATTTCGATGGGGTTTCGCGTCGCGTCCCCTTGCTGGTCGAATATCAGGGGGCTTACTACGAAGCGCTGGCCCTGGCCGTGTTACGCGCCTATTTTGGCGAGATCACCCTGCGGCCCGGTATTCCCGATCCTGCTGCCGGCATGGAGTGGCTGGATCTGGTTTCTGCGGCTGGCACTTACCGGATTCCGGTGGATGAAAGGGCGGCGGTCCTGATTCCCTACCGGGGCCCGGCGCGGAGTTTTACCTATATTTCCGCTACCGATATTCTCAAGGGGCGGGTTCCGGTCGGGCAGTTGCGGGGCCGTATTGCCCTGCTGGGCACCTCGGCGCCAGGGCTCATGGATTTGCGGGTGACGCCCGTGGGCAGCGCTTATCCCGGTGTCGAAATTCACGCCAACCTGATTGCCGGGATTCTGGATCGGAATATCCGGGAGCGGCCTCCCTATATCCTCGGGGTAGAGGTGGCGTTGCTGCTGCTGTCGGGGGGATTGCTGGCATTCCTCCTGCCGCGACTCTCGCCCTGGCCGGCTTCCTTTCTCGCCATGGGGATGCTGCTGGCGGTGATTGGCATCAATTTCAGCCTCTGGCATGGCGCCGGTCTGGTCCTGCCGCTTGCCGCGACGGTCAGCATGATCCTCTTGCTGTACGGCATGGACATGGCCTGGGGCTACTTTGTCGAAGCGCGCAGCAAGCGCCAGTTTACCGAACTGTTCGGCCAGTACGTGCCCCCTGAACTGGTGGACGAAATGGCCAGGAATCCCGAGGCCTACAGCATGGAAGGACGTAATGAGACGCTGACGGTGCTGTTCTCGGATGTGCGCAATTTCACCCATCTTTCCGAAGGCATGAACCCCAGGGAACTGGTGGCCCTGATGAATGAATATCTGGGGGCGATGACGCAGATCATCCGCCGGTATCGGGGTACGCTGGATAAATACATTGGCGATGCCATCATGGCTTTCTGGGGGGCTCCGGTCGCAAATCCGGACCATGCCCGCCATGCCGTGCTGGCGGCGCTCGAAATGCAGACCGCCCTGCGCCTTCTGGATGAACCTTTCAAAGCCCGGGGCTGGCCGCCGCTGACGATCGGCGTGGGCATCAATACCGGGGTGATGACGGTGGGCGACATGGGATCGCCCGTGCGCAAGGCTTACACGGTCATGGGCGATGCGGTGAATCTGGCGTCGCGCCTGGAGGGGCTGACCAAGGTCTATGGCGTGGGCATCATCGTCGGCGAGGCCACCCGCGCAGAGCTGCCGGACATGGCATTTCGCGAGCTGGACCGGGTGCGGGTCAAGGGCAAGGATCGTGGGGTCAGCATCTACGAGCCCCTGGGCAGCCGGGCAAGCCTGGGTCCGGAGGCCCTGTCAGCCCTGGAATCATGGCAACAGGTATTGACCCGTTATCATCAGCAGGCGTGGGATCAGGCCGAGGCACAACTCCTCAGCCTGGAAAACACGGCACCCGCCTACGCGGCCTTGTGCCGCTTGTATCGCGACCGGATTGCCCATCTGAGGCAGGATCCGCCAGGCCCGGAATGGGATGGGGTAACGACTTATCAGGCCAAATAAACCATCATGAGACTACGCATTCTGGGTTGTAGCGGCGGCATTGGCGGGCGGCACTTGCGCACGACCTCGATGCTGCTGGATCACGATGTACTGATCGATGCCGGCACCGGGGTCATGGATCTTTCCATTGCCGAACTGGCCGCCATCGACCATGTATTTCTGACGCACACCCACCTGGATCATATTGCCGCGCTGCCCTTGATGGTCGACACGGTCGGGGAAATGCGCTCCACGCCGTTGACGGTGCACGCCAGCGAAGCCGCGCTGACCATCTTGCGGCACCACATTTTCAACTGGTCGGTGTGGCCTGATTTTTCTGAAATTCCCAGTCCGGAAAACCCGGCTTTGCGCTTCCAGAGCTTCGAGCCTGGTCAGGTCAGGGACCTGGGGCAGGGGCGCCGCATCTCCCCGTTGCCGGCAGATCATACCGTGCCGGCGGTGGGGTATCTGCTCGATTCCGGCCGGGGTAGCCTGGCTTTCAGTGGCGATACCGGGGGCTGCGCTGCTTTCTGGGAGGTACTCAATGCCCGTACCGATCTCAAGGCGCTCATCATCGAATGTGCTTTTTCGAACCGGGAAAAGCGCCTGTCCGAGCTTTCCCGGCATCTGTGCCCGAGCAGCCTGATGTCGGAGCTGCAGCAATTTGCGCATGTGGATCATTGCGATATCTACATCACGCATCTCAAGCCTGGCCAGATCGAACTGACCATGGGAGAGATTGAAACCTGCCTGGGCGATTTTCGCCCGCGCATGCTGCAAAACAACTTGGTGATCGAGTTCTGAGATGGCGCAACAGGAACTGCTCCCTTATCTACGCAAGTTGCAGCCTCTGGCCAGGCTCGACGCTGAACATCTGGCGGCTCTGCTTGAAAACTGCCACGTCCGCTGCATGCCGCGCGGCGAACGTGCCGAGGCGCCGGTGCCAGGGGGGAGCGGTCTCTTGTACTTGGCCAGCGGCGAGTTGTGCCTGACTTATCCCGGGGGGACACGCGAGGTGCTGGTGGGCGGCTGTGCCAAGGGCTGCTGGCCGCTTGGACAGGCTGGCCCCTATCCCGTGCGCCTGCAAGCGATCACGGATACGCTAATGATCCAGGTGGACGGGCTGGCGCTGGATCAGTTGCTGACCTGGGGGCAGGCCCTGCATGGGGCGGGCTGGCAAACCGGGCCATGGCAAGCCCATGCCGGTCACCTGCCGGCGGCGCTGCTGACCCGGGGGGCGTTTTCCCACCTGCCAGCGGCCCACATCGGCGCGTTGCTGGCCTGCTTCGAGCCGCTGGAAGTGCCCGAAGAAACCCGGGTCGTTCAGGAGGGTGAGGCCGGCGATGCGTATTATCTGATCGAGTCGGGCCGCGTTCAGGTTGTGCGCCGGGTGGGCGGAGCCGATCTGCTGGTGGCCGAACTGGGGCCAGGCCAGGCCTTTGGCGAAGAGGCCCTGGTGTCCGGGGAAGTGCGCAATGCCACCGTCCGCATGAAAACTGCCGGGCGGCTGCTGCGGCTTGCCAAGCCGGATTTCATTCGCCTGCTCAAGGCGCCCTTGCTCAAGTCCGTGACTTTCCCTGAAGCCAGGCAACTGATTGAAGCGGGGGGGCGCTGGCTGGATGTACGTTACCCTGCTGAATACACGCTGGATGGTCTGCCGGGCGCCCTGAACATGCCCCTCGACGAAATCCGCAATGCCTTTACGCTGCTTCCCCGCGAGCAGACCTACATCACCTACTGCCGCTCCGGGCGCCGTAGCGCAACGGCTGCCTTTTTGCTCGCCCAGCAGGGTTTTGATGCCCGCTGGCTCGAGGGAGGGCTGCCGCAAACAGCTCCGGACCCGTGGATCAGGAAACCCGAGTAACGCCATGAATGCCACTTCTTCCCCGGAAACCCCTGTTGGTAGCCATGTCGCCCGGCGTCTGATATTTCTCAAGGACCTGCAGAGCGTGACGAATCGGATTCACGCCACGCATGACCTTGACGAATTGATGCTGGATCTACCCCAGGACATCTGCAAGCTGTTCAATGCGGACCGGCTCACCCTCTATGTGCTGGCCGACGCCGGCCAGAGCATCGTCTCGCGTGTCAAGACCGGTCTTCACTCCACCAAAGACCTGAAGCTTCCTGTGGGCGACCAGAGCATTGCCGGCTATGTGGCCGCCAACAGGAAAACCGTGAATATCCGCGACGTTTATGACGATGAGGAACTGAGCCAGTACAGCCCGCACCTGCAGTTTCTCAAGGAAGTGGACCGCCGCACCGGCTACCGTTCCAGACAGATGCTGGTGAGTCCCATCCTGGATGGGGCGGGAGAATTGCTGGGGGTGGTGCAGTTGATCAACAGCAAGGACGATCAACCCTTTCCTGCCTGGGCGGAAGAGGGGGTCAAGGAGCTCTCCGCGACCCTGGCGGTGGCCCTGACCCAGCGTCAGCGAGGTCCTCAGGCCCCCCGGTCCCGCTACGATGGTCTGGTCAGTGCCGGGATCCTGGCCGCCTCGGAACTGGAAGACGCCCACAAGCGCGCCCGGGAGCATGAGATGGACCTGGAATCGGTGTTGATCCAGCATTTCAAGGTCAAGCCCCAAGCCATTGGTGAATCCCTCGCGGAGTTTTTCCGGACGTCCTACGAACCGTTCAAGCCCGGGCGCATCAAGCCGGTCGACCTCCTCAGGAATCTGAAGCGGGACTATCTGGAAGAAAGTGGCTGGGTGCCGGTCGAGGAAAGCCCGGAGGGGGTGGTGGTGCTGTCCCCCGATCCGGAGCGGGTCAAGAATGCCAGGGTGGTCAATAACATTTATCCCAAGAAAAAAATCATCTACCGGGTGACCACCCATCAGGAATTCCAGCAGGTCATGGACCAGTTTTTTGGCGCCCTGTCGGACCTGGGCAGCATCGGGGAAATGCTCTCCGACATGGGAGACGACGAAACCGCCGGCGAGGGCGGCGGCGATGATGTTTCGGCAGCAGCAGACAATGAACTCGTGCGGCTGGTCAACAAGATCATTGTGGATGCCTGTCAGCAAGGCGCCTCTGATATTCATGTCGAACCTCGGCCAGGCAAGGAAAAAACCCTGATCCGTTTTCGCAAGGACGGCTCGCTTGCCCCATACATTGAAATCCCGGCCTCCTTCCGCGCCGCCATGGTCACCCGCATCAAGATCATGTGCGACCTGGATATTTCCGAAAAGCGCCGACCTCAGGATGGCAAGATCAAGTTCAAGAAATATGGCCCCCTGGATATCGAATTGCGGGTGGCCACCATCCCCACCGCTGGCGGCCTGGAAGATGTGGTGATGCGCATCCTTGCCGCGGGTGAGCCTATTCCTCTGGCACAACTGGGACTGTCCAGCAACAATTACCGGAATCTCATCCGCTGCGTCGAAAAGCCCTACGGACTGTTCTTCGTCTGTGGCCCTACCGGCTCCGGCAAGACCACCACCCTGCACTCGATCCTCGGGTATCTGAACAAGCCGGACACCAAGATCTGGACCGCCGAAGACCCGGTGGAAATCACCCAGAAGGGGCTGCGCCAGGTGCAGATCAACAAGAAGGCCGGCCTGGACTTTGCCACCATCATGCGCGCCTTCCTGCGTGCCGATCCGGACATCATCATGGTGGGGGAAATGCGGGACGCCGAGACGACCAGTATCGGCATCGAGGCTTCCCTCACCGGCCATCTGGTGTTGGCCACCCTGCACACCAACTCCGCCCCCGAGTCCATCATCCGCCTGCTCGACATGGGCATGGATCCCTTCAACTTCGCGGATGCGATGCTGGGCATCCTCGCCCAGCGCCTGGGCAAGCGCCTGTGCAAGGAATGCCGGAGCGCCTATACCCCGGATGAGGCTGAAATCGAACATCTCCTGGACGAATACTGTGACGAACTCCGCAATACGGATGGCTGGCGCCAGAACCCCCAGGCCGCCCGGGAAGCCATTCGTCAGGAGTGGCAGAAAAACTGGTTCAAGGATGGCAAGCTGACGCTCTACAAAGCCCGGGGCTGCCCTGCTTGCAGCGACACCGGCTACAAGGGCCGGGTCGGCTTGCACGAGCTTCTGGTGGGGACCGATCCAGTCAAGAAACTCATCCAGGAAAAGGCCCGGGTTGCGGAAGTCCTGGCGTGTGCCTTGAATGAAGGCATGCGCACCCTGAAAATGGATGGTATCGAAAAGGTGCTGCAAGGCATCACCGATCTCATCCAGGTGCGGGCCGTCTGCATCAAGTGATGGAGGCTGTCATGGATACGTCCGACGATTTATTCCGCCGTCTGGAGCAGCTGAATGATATTGGCGCCTCCCTTTCCAGCGAGCGCAACCTGGAGCGGCTGCTGGAAAAAATCCTGCTGGCGGCCAAGGCCATCACCCGGGCCGAAGGGGGGACCCTGTACCGGGTCGGTGAAGATCGCCAGCGGCTCGAATTCGCCATTGTCAGGAATGACAGCCTGGGTATTGCCTTCGGTGGGGCCTCGGGCCAGCCCCTTTCCGACAAGTTTCACGATCTGCCGCTTTACACCACAGCGGGCCAGCCCAACAACTGCATGGTCGCCGCCTATGCCGCCTTGCATGCCTGCACCGTCAATATCGCCGATGCTTATGATGTGGAGGGTTTTGATTTTTCCGGCACCCGCCGCTTTGATGAAAGTACCGGCTACCGCTCCAGATCGTTCCTGACCGTCCCCATGAAAAATCATGAGGGCGAGGTGATTGCCGTGCTGCAGCTCATCAATGCCATGAACGGACCGGGCCGTACGGTGGGCGTTTTTACCGCTGGCGATCAACGTCTGGCGGAATCCCTGTCTTCCCAGGCGGCGGTGGCGCTCACCAATCGCCAACTGGTGCAGCAGCTGGAAACTCTGTTCGAATCCTTCATCAAACTCATCAATATCGCGATCGACGAAAAATCCCCCTATACCGGGGGGCACTGCCAGCGGGTGCCAGAGCTCACCATGATGCTGGCCGAGGCGGCCGACCAGGCCACGGCAGGACCGCTCAAAGACTTTCACCTCACGGACCAGGACCGCTACGAACTCAAGATCGCGGCCCTGCTACACGATTGTGGCAAGGTCACCACGCCGGTGCATGTGGTGGACAAGGCCACCAAACTGCAGACCCTGTTCGACCGCATCCACCTCATCGACACCCGCTTTGAAGTCTTGAAACGGGATGCCGAGATTGCCATGCTGCGCGCCATCGAGGCGGGGGCGGATAGCGCCGCGCAACAGGCCGGCTTTGCGGCCCGTTGCCAGCAACTGGAGGAGGACCGGGCGTTTTTGCGGCGCGCCAATATTGGCGGCGAACGCATGCGCGATGAAGACATTGTCCGGGTGCGGGAAATTGCCCGTCATTACCGCTGGCGCAACCCGGCCGGGGAGGAGGTGTCTTTCCTGAGCGCTGACGAACTGGAAAACCTCACCATCCGGGCCGGCACCCTGACTCAGTCCGAGCGGGAGATCATCAATTACCACATCGTTGCCACCATCAAGATGCTGGAAACCTTACCCTGGCCCAAACATCTGAAACGGGTGCCGGAATATGCAGGAGGGCACCACGAGCGCATGGACGGTAAAGGCTATCCCAAGGGACTGAAGCGCGAAGACATGAGCTGGCAGGCCCGCATGATGGGGATTGCCGATATCTTTGAAGCCTTGACCGCCGGCGACCGCCCCTACAAATCCGCCATGAAGCTCTCCCAGGCGCTGGCCATCATGCAGGACTTCCGTGATGGGGGCCACATCGATCCAGACTTGTTCGACGTCTTTCTACAAGCCAAAGTGCATCGACAGTATGGCGCGAGGTTTCTGCAAGCCGGGCAGGTGGATTGCTGAGGCAGGTGGGCCAGCAAAGCCGCGTCCAGGGTGGGCGGCTATTTGCAAAGGCTTGTTTCAGTGAGCCAGGTCAGCGGAGATGACGGCACGCAGCACGGTTTGGGTTTCGCCTTGGCGCACCCGGTTGGTGAACCACCAGAGCGCCCCTTTCTTGATGGTCCAGTCGGCCTCGGCGCCGGAGAGCAGCAGCGAGGCCATCTGCCCCAATGCCGGCTGGTGGCCGACAATGAGGGTGGCGCCGGCCGCATCGGGCCAGCCTGCGGTAGCGATGAGATGGGACACGCAGGCATCGGGACCTAGTTGGCGATGGGTTTCAAAGGGCAGGTCCAGCGCGGCGGCAGTCTGCTGGGCACGGACGGCCGGGCTGACCAGAATCCGCAGTTGTTTGGGCATGCGTTGATGCAGCCAGCGAGCCACTTGATGTGCCTGTTTTTCTCCCCTCTGGGTGAGGCGGCGTTGCATGTCCAGGGGCCCTTCTTCTGCTTCGGCGTGGCGCCAGAGTAATAGATCCATTTTTTGTCTCCTGTCAGGGTGCAGCATCCTAGCCAGAAAACATGACAATCAGCTTACAGGGCGTTGAGCAGCGCGAAACCTCTTGCGGCCTTGCTGGGCGCCAGAGGGGTGAGCGGGAGGCTTTGTTGCAGGTGCTGGGCCAAAGATGTCAGGCTTGCTTGCGGGCCGCTCAAAAGCTCCAGCTCGACTTCGTGAATGCTGGTTCGGCGATGCTGGGTGCGGATGTGGCCAAGATCGAGCGCCACCTCGATTTGCGCGCCTTCATGGGGAATGTGCCAGGCGGTACGAACGAAGTCGGTGCGAAAGACAAGCTCGAGTTTGTCGATTTGCTGTTCCAGCAGCGTGCGGATTTCCTGGGCTTCAATCGGAGAAAAATCCAGCTGGTCGGGGGGCATGGGATACTCCCACTCGTGTCGGCACGATAGCCCATTGCGGGCCACGTCGGCAGTCTTGACGGTCAGGAGCCAGGTCTGCCCCAGCTGCCTGCGCCGCAGGGCGATGTTTTTTTGGCGCAGAAGCTGCTCCGGGGTGTCAAGGTAGAGGTTGCGGATGCAGCGCTTGTCGGGTTGGCTGGAAGCCAGGACAGGGTGCTGTCGCAGACGGGGGGCAAAGCGGATGGGGAGTGCGAGCTTGAGTTCGATTTCCTGTGCCATGTGAAAGACCGGAGGAAGAAAGGCGCCCATCTTCTCATTTTTCGCTGTTTCATAAATAAGATTGACAGGGTGTTGATGTTTCTCGTAGAATCACGCCTCTTTGAAAATCTTGTTGGCAAAGGAACGCCGTCGATGAAAACTTTTTCCGCCAAACCACATGAGGTGACGCGCGAGTGGTTTGTGGTGGATGCCGCAGACAAGGTGCTCGGCCGCCTCGCCACCGAAATTGCACACCGCCTGCGCGGTAAACACAAAGCCATCTACACTCCCCACGTCGATACCGGCGATTTCATCGTGGTGACCAATGTGGATAAGATCCGTGTTACCGGCAACAAGGCAGAGGACAAAAAGTACTACCGTCACTCTGGTTACCCTGGTGGTATCTACGAAACCAATTTCAAGAAAATGCAGCAACGCTTCCCCGGTCGCGCCCTGGAAAAGGCCGTCAAGGGCATGCTGCCGAAGGGTCCTCTGGGCTACGCGATGCTGAAGAAGCTCAAGTGCTACGCCGGTGCCCAACATCCGCACACTGCCCAGCAGCCCAAGGCTCTGGAAATCTGAGGGGTATCAAATGGCTGTTAGCTACTACTACGGTACGGGTCGGCGCAAGAGCGCGGTAGCCCGTGTATTCATGAAGCGTGGCACTGGCGTCATTGTCGTCAATGGCAAGCCGGCCGACATTTTCTTCTCTCGTGAAACGGGCCGCATGATCGTGCGTCAGCCGCTGGAGCTGGTCAATCAGCTCGAAGGCTTCGACATCAAGGTCAATGTGAGCGGTGGCGGTGAGTCTGGTCAAGCGGGTGCGGTTCGCCATGGGATCACCCGTGCGCTGATCGAGTTCGATGCGAGCTTGAAGGGCTCTTTGTCCCGTGCGGGTTTCGTGACGCGCGATGCCCGTGAAGTGGAGCGGAAAAAAGTGGGTTTCCACAAGGCCCGTCGCCGCAAGCAGTTCTCCAAGCGCTGATTTTCAGTTGCTGCAAACAAAAAAGCCGCCCCATCAGGCGGCTTTTTTGTTTGTGTCCTTGGCGGTTATCATCCGCCTCGCTACATTCGGATCCGGTTTTCACCGATAATCCGGAAATTGCCTGAAAGGAGCCCAGAAGCCTATGCCGGTTGCCGCCGCCACCCGGAAGTTGAAGCGTTTTCGGCACCGTTTTGGCATCAGGGCGCCACGTCTGGCGGTGCGTCCTCATTTTGCCTGGTATGCCTACGCATTGGGCGGGGCCTTGGTGGCGTTGCTCCTGGTCGCCGTGCTGCTCTTGTCGAGTCATTATTTCCGCTCTTCCGGGGAACCGGATATGGAGACCTTGCAGGCGCGTCTGACACAACTGGAGGGCCAGGTGCAGCAAGGCGGGGAGGCGCTGACCAGCCAGGAGATGACGAGTAGCGCCAATCGTTCGTTGAGTGAGGAGTTGCGCATCCTGGCCGATGATCACGCCATGCTCAAAGACGATCTTGCCTATCTGCTGCGCCTGGTGCCAGTCGGGGCGCGTGAGGGCGAAGTCCGGCTCGATCGGCTGACCGTCCGTCCCGATCCCGTCGTGCCACATCGATACCGTTTTTCCGTCCTGGTGGGTTATCAGTCAGGCCGCCAGCCTCAGGCGCTTTCTGGTACTTTGCAGTTTGTCCTGACCGTCACCCGGAACGGCAAAGAGCTGCAGCTTCAGTGGCCGGAGCGGCAGCAATCTACGGCGGGCGATTATGCCGTGACAACCCGGCACTGGTTGCGCAAGGAGGGGGTGATCACACTGGCTCCTGGCGATCAGTTGAAACGCGTGGATCTCAAGCTGCTGCAAGGAAAGTCCGTGCGCGCAGCGACGGCAGTGACTTTTTAGGAGTCTTTCATGTTGTTCGCAAAAAAAAATAATGGCCCGGCGGCCAATCAGATAGACACCCTGATCGGTAGAGGAACCCGCATCGAAGGAAACATCGTCTTTTCGGGTGGGGTGCGAGTCGATGGGGAAATACTAGGACGCGTCACCGCCGAGCCGGGAGCGTCTTCTACCCTGGTCCTGAGTGAGCATGCTCGTATCGAAGGCGAGGTGACGGTGGGCCATCTGATCGTCAATGGCACCATCAACGGCCCCGTGCATGCAACGGAGTTTCTCGAAATGCAGCCCAAGGCCAGGATTTCCGGTGACGTGACCTATGCCATGATCGAAATTCAGCAAGGCGCGGTGGTGGAGGGGCGTTTGCTGCTGACGGGCAAGGAACCTGGCCTGCTGACGGGCAAGGAACCAAGCCAGGAAAAAAGCGACTAATCGTCTTGACCCTGTGTCTTGCCAGATTTGATAATCGACCCATTTTTGAGGAGTTTGATATGAGTGAAATGACTGAAATGACCGAAACGGCTGAAGAACAGAAGATGCCCCTGAATTTTACTGACAGTGCTGCAGGCAAGGTGCGCGAGCTGATCGAAGAAGAGGGAAATCCCGAGTTGAAACTGCGGGTGTTTGTGACGGGCGGCGGCTGCTCCGGGTTCCAGTATGGGTTCACCTTCGATGAGGTGAGTAACGAAGACGATACCCTGCTGGAAAAGTCCGGCGTCACGCTGCTGATTGATCCCATGAGCTATCAGTATCTGGTAGGGGCTGAAATCGACTATACCGAAGGCCTGGAGGGCTCGCAGTTCGTGATTCGTAATCCGAATGCCACTTCCACCTGCGGGTGCGGTTCTTCGTTTTCGGTTTGAACCAAGTCCGATCCAGCAAAAAAGGGGCCGCCGGCCCCTTTTTTGCTGGATCGGCGCTGCCTTCATTCGAACCGGGCGGAGGGTGCCTCCTGCAGCAATTGCAACATGGCAAGCTGTTGTCGGGCCTGGGCCCGGAAGTGTGGCTGCTGTGACGCGCTCAGGGGAACGGTCGTCGGCACGGCGATGGAAAGTGGGTTGATGGCATCGCCCTTGACGTGGAATTCATAGTGTAAATGGGGGCCGGTAGCCCAGCCGGTCTGGCCAACATAGCCAATGTGGTCTCCCTGGCTGATGCGGCTGCCTTTGCGCAAGTTGCTGGCAAAACCCTTCAGGTGGGCGTAGTAGGTTTGATAACCGCCCGCATGGGAAATGATGACAAGATTGCCATAACCTCCCTGCTTGCCGATGAAGGCTACGATGCCGTCACCGGTTGCCCGGACCCGGGTGCCGGTCGGGGCGCCATAATCGACGCCTTTATGCGCGCGCCAGGTTTTGAGGATAGGGTGCAAGCGCATGGAAAAGCCGGAAGTGACCCGCGAAAACTCCAGGGGAGAGCGCAAAAAGGCTTTTTTCCGGCTTTTTCCGTCGGCGCTGTAATAAGCCCCTTTGCCGTCCTGGTCAAAGTAGAAGGCCTGGTAAGTTTTTCCGTCGTTGACGAACTCGGCAGAAAGGATGCGGCCGCTGCGAGCCGGTTGCCCCCGGTAGTACTGCATTTCATAGACAAGGCTGAAATGGTCGCCCCGGCGCAGGTCGGTGTGGAAGTCGATGTCGCTGGAAAAAATTTCCGCCATCTGGATGGCAATGCTGTCAGGTATCCCGGCTGCATCCGTTGCGCCAAATAAGGTGCTCCGTATTTCCCCCGATTTCAAAACCTGATGGGTTTCGTATTGCAAGGGGTGTTCGCTCGCTTTCAGCTTTCCATCGCTGCGCTCGATGATCGTGACCGTCTCAGTGCCGCTCATGGGGATGTACAAGGTCACAAGTTCGCCTGATTCGGTGGTGCGTGCAGAAATCGTCCGTCCGGCGACCAGCTGGCGGTGCAGGTGCTGCGTTTCAGGAGCATTCAGGATGAAGCGCTGGGCTTCATCATCCTGGATGCCGAGGCGAGCCATCAAACTGCCGAATGTGTCGCCGCGTGCGATTTTTTCTTCCCGGAAGAAAAAATCCCCTCCCTGCTGCAAGGGGGCCTGGCTCTGCAGCGCAAGTTGTTCAACAACCTGCAACTGCCCGTCAGGCGGAGGACTGCTGACCGGGACGGCGGTGGCTGCCATCATGCTCAGTGCCGAGACGCTGCCAAGGGCGGCAATGGCCCAGCGATGATGAAACAGGCGGTCGAGGAATCGAGTGGGGTGGTTTAGAATGCGGCGCTTGATCATTGTTTCTATGGGCTGGCCGGTAAAGCTTGCGATTTTAGCAAAGCGCTGCGTCGTCCGGCCCGGAAAATGACGGAGAAATTGTAAATGTCGGATATTGAAAGCACCCTGCGCCGCATCAAGCGCGGCTGCGACGAGTTGCTGGTCGAGTCGGAGTTGCTGGAAAAGCTCAAGACAGGCCGCCCTCTGCGGGTGAAGGCCGGGTTTGATCCAACCGCACCGGATCTGCATCTTGGGCATACGGTTTTGATCAACAAGCTGCGCCATTTCCAGGAGATGGGGCATCAGATCGTGTTTCTGATCGGGGATTTCACCGGCATGATCGGCGACCCCAGCGGCAAGAATGTGACGCGCCCACCGCTCTCCCGCGAGCAGGTGCTGGAGAATGCCAGGACTTATAAAGAGCAGGTCTTCAAGATCCTCGATCCGGACAAAACGGAGGTGGTGTTCAACTCGAGCTGGTTCGAGACACTTGGGGCGTCCGGGATGATCAAGCTGGCAGCGCAGCACACGGTGGCGCGCATGCTGGAGCGGGACGATTTTTCCCGGCGCTACAACAAGGGGCAGCCGATCGCCATCCATGAATTCCTGTACCCCTTGTGCCAAGGTTACGATTCGGTGGCCATCAAGGCGGATGTGGAACTGGGAGGGACGGACCAGAAGTTCAATCTCCTGGTTGGGCGTGAACTACAAAAACATTATGGCCAGACGCCGCAATGCATACTGACGGTGCCGCTGCTGGAAGGGCTGGATGGCGTCAACAAGATGTCCAAGTCCCTGGGCAACTATGTGGGAATCTACGAGTCGCCCCAGGAAATCTTCGGCAAGTTGATGTCGATCCCGGATACGCTCATGTGGCGCTACTTTGACCTGCTTTCATTTCGCAGCGAGGCGGAAATTTCCGGCTTCAAGACCGAGGTGGAAGGCGGGCGAAACCCCCGGGACGTCAAGGTGGCGCTGGCGCAGGAAATCGTGGCGCGCTTTCATGACCAGGCCGCCGCAAAAGCGGCGTTGGTGGATTTCGAGATGCGTTTTCGCCAAGGAGCCCTGCCCGAGGTGATGAATGAATGGGTATTTCAGGCGGAATCGGCCGATGGGATTGCAGTGCTCCAGGCGCTGAAGCAGGCTGGGCTGACAGCAAGCACCTCCGAAGCGATACGCCTGGTGGCTCAGGGTGGGGTCAAGGTGGATGGCGAGAAGATCTCCGATAAAGGCCTGATGTTGCCTCGAGGATGTGTCGTCGTGCTTCAGGTCGGCAAGCGCAAGTTTGCCCGGATAAGCGTCAAGTGATTGTTTTATCGCAACCGACAATATTTCTTGGCACTGCCCGGCAAAAAAACCCTCCGCACCGGGTTGACAAGGGATTTGGGTGCTGTAGAATGCGGCCTTCGCTGATGTTGAGGCGGAACAGAAGTTCAGTTTAATCAAAGGGTTAAGCTTTATTTCCGGGGCATTGACAGGTTTTTGGGTGTGAAGTTTTTTTGACGAAGAAGTTAAAAAAGCTTGACACGAAGAAAAGGATCTGTAGAATGCGCACCTCGCTGAACGCAAAGGTGGATGGCGAGAAGGCCGC
>NZ_JBASOH010000124.1:0-25538 GCF_049658005.1 Azovibrio sp.
GCGTTGCAGTTCGGCCAGCCGGTCGAGCAGCGCGTTCCGGTCCGGGCCGGCCAGTTCGGCGGCGGCGGTGGGGGTGGGGGCGCGCAGGTCGGCGGCGAAGTCGGCAATCGTGAAGTCGGTTTCATGGCCGACGCCACTGATGACCGGCAAGTGCGAGGCGCGCAGGGCCCGGGCCACGATCTCTTCATTGAAGGCCCAGAGATCTTCGATACTGCCACCGCCACGGCAGAGAATGATCAGATCATGGTCGGCGTGCTGGGCGGCGTTGAGGGCTGCCGCGATCTGGGGCGCGGCGCCTTCGCCCTGGACCGGGGTGGGGTACAGGGTAATGGCCAGATGCGGCGCGCGCCGTGCCAGGGTGGTCAGCACATCACGCAGGGCAGCGGCCTGAGGGCTGGTGACGATGGCGATACGGCGAGGAAAGGCGGGCAGGGCGCGTTTCTGATCACTGCGGAACAATCCCTCTGTTTCCAGGCGGGCCTTGAGTTCAAGGAAGCGTTCAAAGAGCCTGCCCTGGCCGGCCTGGCGCAGGGTTTCCACATTCAACTGGTAGTCGCCCCGGGCTTCATAAAGGGTGGCGAGGGCGCGAGCTTCCACCTTCTGGCCATTTTCCGGCCGGAATCCCAGCAACTGGGCCTTGTTGCGCCAGAGGGTGCAGCGCACCTGGGCGCCGGCATCCTTGAGGGTGAAATAGAGGTGGCCGGAGGCCGCCCGGCTCAGGTTGGAGATTTCTCCGCGGATCCAGGTCAGGGGCAGGCTGCCCTCCAGCAGGGTGCGGACGATCTGGTTGAGCTCGCTGACGCTCAGGATGGCCGGCGGTGGGTTTTTCGGGACATTGTCAAGCATGGCGCGCAGTTTACTCCACAACCCGGCCTGCCGCCTCTGACCGGCGATCCCGATATTTCCAGGAAAGCGGTTGACAGCCCCTGATGTTTTTATGTCCATGATTTCATTGGACTATAAAGATCTGCCTCGTTTCTGGGCAGGGTAAGGAAAAGCCTTGTCCTGACTGGGTTTTGCCCGGTTTGTGACAGGCTATCCACAAAGTTATCCACAGTTTTTGTGGATAAGGGATGAAAGACCGGCGCGGGCGGGATTGGCCAGGGTTTTCGAGGTCGATGATGCGATCTGACATATTTTTTCGGTGTCATGCCTTGCCCTGTTCAGGGGCTGAAGGCAGAATGACCGGCTACGAGAAACCAGCGGAGGTTGCGTGTTTGCTATTGTCCAGGCTGCGGGCTGGCCGATCTGGCCCTTGCTTTTTGCATCGGTGATTGCGGTTGCCTTGATTATTGAGCGTTCCGTCGCCCTGCGGCGGAGCAAGATTGTGCCGCCGGGTTTGCTGCAGCGGGTGGTGGCTGAATTCCGTAAAGGGGCTGCCAATGAGCAACTGATCGGCGAACTTGAGCGGCATTCTCCCCTGGGGCAGGTATTGGCGGCGGGTTTGCGCAATCGTGGCGCCTCGCGTGAAATCATGAAGGAGTCGATCGAGGATGCCGGGCGTGCCGTCACCCATCAACTCGAGCGCTATCTGACGACACTTGGCACGATTGCTTCCATTGCCCCGCTGATGGGTCTGTTTGGTACCGTGGTGGGCATGATCGAGATGTTCAGCGCCCAGACGCCCGGCAGTGCCGATCCTCACCAGCTGGCCCATGGCATTTCCGTCGCCCTCTACAACACGGGGCTGGGCATCCTGATCGCGATTCCCAGCATGATTTTCTGGCGCCACTTCCGGGCCTTGGTGGATGGTTTCGTGATGGACATGGAACAGCAGGCCATCCGCCTGATGGAAGTCATCCATGGCGACCGCAAGTAAGCCGGGGTCGACAACATGAATTTCAACCGGGGCCGTGGTCGGGAAGAGCCGGAAATCAATCTGATTCCCATGATCGATGTGCTGCTGGTGGTCATCATTTTCCTGATGCTGACCACCACTTATGCACGTTTTTCCGGTCTGGAAATCAATCTGCCCTCGGCGGATGCCACCGAGCGGGCCGAGCAGCCCAATGAGATCGAGGTAGCGGTCACGGCAGCCGGTCAGGTCGTGGTCAACCAGCAGCCCTTGCAGAGCAATGAAGTGCGCTTCATCAGCGAAGCCCTGACTCGTGCGGCAGAAGGGCGGGCTGATCCGCTCATCATCATCAGTGCCGATGCCAAGGCCACTCATCAAAGTGTGATCGATGTGATGCAGGCCGCTCAGGCGGCCGGCTATCCCCGCATTTCCTTCACGACCCAGACCCAGCCGCAATAATGTCAGGAAGGCGCTGGCTGCAGGCGCATTGGCATGAGCGCCGCCTGGCCGCGTCGCTCTGGCTTCTGGTGCCTTTTTCCGTTCTTTTCGCCGGGCTTTCGGCCCTGCGGCGCCTGGCCTATCGTTGCCACTGGCTGCCATCATTTCGCTTGCCGGTGCCCGTGGTGGTGGTGGGCAATCTGATCGTGGGAGGGGCCGGCAAGACCCCCTTGACCCTGTGGCTGGCCCAGTCGCTGCGGGCGGCGGGCTGGCATCCGGCCATCATCAGCCGGGGCTATCGGGCTGCCCAACGGGGGCCCCTGGCGGTCACACGGGATGCCGCGCCTGAAGAGGTGGGGGACGAACCCCTGTTGCTGGCCCGGCGTAGCGGGGTGCCGGTCTGGATTGGCCGGGATCGGGTGGCGGCTGCTCGGGCCCTGCTGGCCCGTCATCCGGAAGTGAATCTGCTCTTGTGTGACGATGGTTTGCAGCACTACCGGCTCCAGCGTGATGTCGAAATTGCGGTTTTCGATGGGCGAGGGGCGGGCAACGGCTGGCGACTGCCTGCCGGGCCTTTGCGGGAGCCCCTGGGCCGGGTACGCCGGGCCCATATCCTGGTTTTCAATGGAGCTCCCGACCTCCGGGTCTTGAAGACGGCGCCAGAGTTGCCCGGCTTTGCCATGACCCTGGTGCCCGGCGAGTTCTACCGCCTGGGGCAGCCGGAGCAACATTGCCCGGCAGCCCGGTTCGCCGGACGCAAGCTGCATGCGGTGGCCGGGATCGCGGATCCGGACCGGTTTTTTCGCACCCTGACCCAGTTGGGGCTGAGCTTTACGCCCCATCCCTTTGCGGATCACCATGCTTATGGAACCGGAGAACTGGCGTTTCCGGAGGGCGAGGTGATTCTGATGACCGAGAAGGATGGGGTAAAATGCGCCCGCCTCAACCTGGGTGAAGCCTGGGTGTTGCCGGTGGATGCGCATTTGCCGCCGGAATTGATCGATGTCCTGCTGGAGACGCTAAATGGACGCAAGGCTCCTTGATATTCTCGTTTGCCCGATCTGCAAGGGCGAACTCATCTACAAGAAGGCGGAACAGGAACTGCTCTGCAAGCCCTGCCGGCTGGCCTATCCGGTGCGGGACGATATTCCCGTGATGCTGGAAGAAGAGGCCCGTCCCCTGAAAGAGGACGAGTGCTGAGTCATGCTGGCCTTCAAGGTGGTCATTCCTGCCCGTCATGCTTCCAGCCGCTTGCCGGCGAAGCCCCTGCTCGACCTGGGCGGCAAGCCCATGGTGGTGCGGGTGGCCGAACGGGCGCTGGCCTCGGGGGCGGGGCAGGTGCTGGTGGCCACGGATCACCCGGAGATTTTCGCCGCGGTGCAGGCCCACGGTCTGCCGGTCGTGATGACCCGGGAAGACCACCCCAGCGGGACCGACCGCCTGGCCGAAGTCGCCGCCCTGCAGGGCTGGTCCGCCGATACCCTGGTGGTGAATGTGCAAGGGGACGAACCCCTGATCGAGCCGGAAGTCATCGCCCTGACGGCCCGATGTCTGGCAGATAGCGGTGCGGCCATCGCCACTGTTGCCCACCCGATCACCGAGGCGGCCGACTTCTTCAACCCGAATGTGGTGAAAGTGGTCTGCCGGGCCGACGGGGACGCCCTGTACTTTTCCCGGGCGCCGATTCCCTGCGCCCGCGATGCCTTCGCGCAAACCACGGCCGTATTGCCGGCCGGCATGCCGGCTTACCGTCATGTGGGCCTTTATGCCTACCGCGCGGCTTTCCTGCAGGCCTATGCCGGGCTGGCCGTTTCGCCTCTGGAGCAGTTCGAGTCCCTGGAGCAGTTGCGGGCCCTGTGGCACGGTTACCGGATTCGCGTGGCCCTGATTGCGGGCGCTCCGGCCCCCGGGGTGGATACGCCCGAAGATGCAAAACGGATGCGCAAACTGTTTGACCGGTCTGGCGATTGCGAGTAATTTTTCGGTCATGCCGGTGGGCGCAACGCACCCCGCAGCAAAAACCCCGCAGCTAAAATAACCTACGAGACCAATTTCAGCAGTTCGTCACCCAGGCAGCACCTATCACCTATAAAACCCCAATCGAGGACTACAAATGCGACTGATTCTGTTGGGCGCTCCCGGCGCCGGCAAGGGCACACAAGCCAGATTCATCACTGAAAAATATGGCATTCCCCAGATTTCCACCGGTGACATGCTGCGCGCTGCCGTCAAGGCCGGTACCCCCCTGGGTATCGCAGCCAAGAAGGTCATGGAGGCTGGCGGCCTGGTTTCGGACGACATCATCATCGGTCTGGTGAAGGATCGCCTGCAGCAGGATGACTGCAAGTCCGGCTACCTGTTTGACGGCTTCCCCCGCACCATTCCCCAGGCCGAAGCCATGAAGGAAGCGGGCGTGGCGCTGGATTACGTGCTGGAAGTGGATGTTCCCGATTCCGACATCATCGAGCGCATGGCGGGCCGTCGTGTCCATCTGGCGTCTGGCCGCACCTACCACGTCAAGTACAACCCGCCCAAGGTGGCCGGCAAGGACGACGAGACCGGCGAAGACCTGATCCAGCGCGACGACGACAAGGAAGAAACCGTCAGGAAGCGCCTGGAGGTCTACCACTCCCAGACCGAGCCCCTGGTGGCCTTCTATGCCAGTTGGGCGGCCAGCGGCGATGCCCGGGCGCCCAAGGTCAGGAAGATTTCCGGCGTCGGCAGCGTGGACGAAATCACGGCCCGCGTTTGTGAAGCCGTGAAGTAAGGTGCACGACATGATCGCCAGAAACGCCTGCTACGCACAGTCGGGTGGCGTGACGGCCGTCATCAACGCCACCGCCTGCGGTCTCATCGAGACCGCCCGGCAGCACCCGGACCGGATCGGCAAGGTATTCGCCGGCCGGGACGGCATCCTCGGCGTCCTGACCGAGGACCTGATCGATACCACCCTGGAATCCGACGCCGACATTGCCCGCCTCAAGCACACGCCGGGCGGCGCCTTCGGTTCCTGCCGCTACAAACTCAAGTCCCTGGAAGAGCACAAGGCCCAGTACGAGCGCCTGATCGAGGTCTGCCGCGCCCACGACATCGGCTATTTCTTCTACAACGGCGGCAACGATTCCATGGATACGGCCTGGAAAGTCTCCCAACTGGCCGAAAAAATGGATTTCCCCCTGGTCTGTGTCGGGATTCCCAAGACCGTGGATAACGACCTGGCCGTCACCGACAACTGTCCCGGCTTCGGTTCCGTCGCCAAATATGTGGCGACTTCCATGCGGGAAGCCGGGTACGACGTGGCTTCCATGGCCCGGACTTCGACCAGGATTTTCGTACTCGAAGTGATGGGGCGTCACGCGGGCTGGATTACCGCGGCTTGCGGTCTGGCTTCGGAAGCCGGAGGGGAGCCGCCCCATATCCTGTTGTTTCCCGAAATTCCCTTTGTTGCCGAAGCCTTTCTGGCCAGGGTCCAGGATTGTGTCGATCGTTTTGGCTATTGCACGGTGGCCGTTTCGGAAGGCCTTCGGGAGGCCGGCGGCCAGCTGATTGCCGACATGGGCAGCCGGGATGCCTTTGGTCACGCTCAGTTGGGCGGGGTCGGGCAGATCGTCGCCCAGTTGATCAAGGACAGGCTGGGCTACAAGTACCACTGGGCTCTGGCCGATTACCTGCAGCGTTCGGCCCGGCACATTGCTTCCCGCACCGACCTGGAGCAGGCATATGCGGTCGGGGTGAAGGCGGTCGAGCTGGCCCTGGCAGGCCGCAATGCGGTGATGCCCGCCATCCGGCGTCTGAGCGATGCCCCTTATGCCTGGGAGATTGCGGTGGCTGAATTACGGGATGTGGCCAATGTGGAAAAAAAGATGCCCCGCGACTTCATCAGCCCGGATGGCTTTCACATCACCCCCGCCTGCCGTCTTTATCTGCAGCCCCTCATTCAAGGTGAGGACTTTCCTCCCTTCAAGAACGGGCTGCCCGATTATGTCCGCCTGAAGAATCAGGCCGTGAAAAAGCAGCTGAAGGCGTTCTCCGTGTAGATCCCGGTGGATGGCCTTCAGGCCGTAATTCCAGGCGGGGGCGCACCCGGGTCCGGGTGGAAAAAGCCCCGGCCTGTTTGAGGAAGGGAGGTTGTCATGTCCTCGGGTCTTGTTCTGGCGCTGATCTGCGCCGTCATTGCGGTGCTTTATGGTGCCGTCTCCAGCAAGTGGATAGTGTCCTTGCCAGCCGGCAATGCCCGCATGCAGGAGATTGCCCTGGCGATCCAGCAAGGAGCGTCCGCCTATCTCAATCGGCAATACACCACTATCGCCGGGGTAGGGGGGGTGCTGTGCCTGCTGATCGGCGCGGCCTTGGGCTGGCTCACGGCGCTGGGGTTTCTCATTGGTGCCGTGCTGTCCGGGGCGGCGGGTTATATCGGCATGAATGTTTCCGTCCGCGCCAATGTGCGCACGGCGGAGGCGGCTCGGGAGGGTCTGGCGCCGGCGTTGACCGTGGCGTTCCGGGGCGGGGCCATCACCGGCATGCTGGTGGTGGGGCTGGGCCTGCTGGGGGTGGCCGGGTATTACGCGTTTCTCAAGGCAGAGGCGGCGCCGGGCACAGACCTGCATCATCTGGTGGAGCCCTTGATCGGGCTTGCCTTCGGCGGTTCCCTGATCTCCATCTTCGCCCGTCTCGGGGGCGGTATTTTCACCAAGGGGGCCGATGTGGGAGCGGACCTGGTGGGCAAGGTGGAGGCCGGAATTCCCGAAGACGACCCGCGCAACCCGGCGGTGATTGCCGACAACGTGGGGGACAACGTGGGGGACTGTGCCGGCATGGCGGCGGACCTCTTTGAAACCTATGCGGTAACCGTGGTGGCCACCATGGTGCTGGGCGCCCTGATGCTGAAGACCCTGCCCGGGGCGGGCGATGCGCTGGTGGTCTATCCGCTGGTGCTGGGCGGGGTGTCCATCATCGCCTCCATCATTGGCTGCCTCTTTGTCAAGGTAAGGGCCGACGGCAAGATCATGGCGGCCCTGTATCGCGGCCTGGCGGTGGCGGGGGGGCTGGCCATGCTGGCGTTTTATCCGGTCACGGTCTGGATGCTGGGGGAGGGCATTCCACTGCCGGACGGGGGACGCATCGGTTCCGGCGCCATCTTTGCCGCCGCCGTGGTGGGGTTGGTGCTGACGGCGGCGCTGGTGTGGATCACCGAGTACTACACCAGCACCGAATACGGCCCGGTCCTGCATGTCGCCGCGGCCTCTCAGACCGGGCACGCGACCAACATCATTGCCGGCCTCGGGGTTTCCATGAAGTCGACGGCGATGCCGGTGCTCTGTGTCTGTCTGGCCATCCTGCTGGCCCACAACCTGGCGGGGCTTTATGGTATCGCCATCGCGGCCACGGCCATGCTCTCCATGACCGGCATCATCGTGGCCCTGGATGCCTACGGGCCCATTACCGACAACGCCGGGGGAATCGCCGAAATGGCGGACCTGCCGGAATCCGTGCGGGCCGTGACCGATCCCCTGGATGCAGTAGGCAACACCACCAAGGCGGTGACCAAGGGCTATGCCATTGGTTCGGCCGGCCTGGCGGCCCTGGTGCTGTTTGCCGACTACACGCATGCCCTGGAAAGCCAGGGGCTGAAGCTGGCCTTTGATCTCTCGGACCCGATGGTCATCATCGGCCTCTTCATCGGCGGCCTGATTCCCTACCTGTTTGCCGCCATGGCCATGGAGGCCGTGGGGCGGGCGGCCGGTGCCGTGGTCGAAGAGGTGCGGCGCCAGTTCCGGGAGGTGGCGGGCATCATGGATGGCTCGGGCAAACCCGATTATTCCCGGGCGGTGGATATCCTGACGCGCTCGGCGATCAAGGAAATGATCCTGCCTTCACTGCTCCCCGTCCTGGCGCCTGTACTGGTGGGCATGTTGCTGGGCCCCGTTGCGCTGGGCGGGGTGCTCATGGGCACCATCGTCACGGGCTTGTTCGTGGCCATTTCCATGACCACGGGCGGTGGCGCCTGGGATAACGCCAAGAAGCATATCGAAGAGGGACATTACGGCGGCAAGGGGTCGGAGTCCCATAAAGCGGCCGTTACGGGCGATACCGTGGGAGACCCTTACAAGGATACGGCCGGTCCGGCGGTGAATCCCCTGATCAAGATCATCAATATCGTGGCCCTGATGCTGGTGCCGTTGATGGTGTGAGCGTGCAGAGGAGGGGCAGGGGCCACGCTGCTGGATGCGCGGCCCCTTTGTTCATGCCAGGGCGGGATTGAGGCTGTAGGTGCCGGTCAGACTGGCCTGGCCGAGAACATGGCTGGCGATGGCCTGGCGCACTTCGGGGCCGGTCAGCCTGCCTTCCAGGGGCAGGCGTTCGAGATCCAGGGCGTAGAGGGTAAATACATAGCGGTGGGCGATGCTGTCGTTCCAGGGCGGGCAGGGGCCGTCATAGCCGTAGTAATCGCCCCGCATGTCATTGTCCCCGGCAAACCAGCCCGTGTAATCGTTGATGCCCTGTCGGGTGCCATGAACCGCCTGGGGGCCGGGTTTGCCCTTGGGCGACACGGCGCTGGAAAATTCGCCTGCGGCGATTTCCCCGAGCGAGGCCGGGATATCGACCAGAATCCAGTGGAAGAAATCCACCCGGGGCAGGTCGGCGGGGACGCTGCGGCCTTCCTGATTCACATCGTCGCCCTTGCTGGGCGCATCCGGGTCGTGGCAGATCAGGACGAAGCTGCGGGTCCCCGGGGGTACATCCGTCCAGCTCAGATGCGGATTGAGGTTCCTGCCCAGACAGACATGGTGTGAGGGGTCGGGGATGCAGAAGGCAAACTCACCTGGAATCCTGCTACTGTCGGTAAAGCTGTTGCTGCTGAGTTTCATTGGCTCCTCCAGTTCTTGGGTGGCAGATTGTCGCTTGAAGTCCCGCAGGCGAAATCCGCAGACCCATAGTGTAGCGAAATAAACCCCGGCGCCGGCAACCACCAATCGCGTGAGCTGGGTGATCCGTTCCAGCGTGTCATAGGCAAACCAGTCCGCTTCCCTGCCCATGAGCAGCCAGAGCAGGGCGCTCAGGACCGCCAGGGCCAGCAGTAGATTGAGCAGGAACTTGCCCCAGCCAGGCTGGGGCGAGTAAATGCCGTGTCGGCGCAGCCCGCGATAGAGCAGCAGCGCATTCAGGCAGGCGGCCAGGCCGATGGAAAGTGCCAGGCCGGCATGTTCGAGTTGCAGGCCGAACACGAAAAGCAGATTCATGCCCTGGGTGCTCGCCAGGGAGATCAGCGCGATCTTCACCGGGGTCTTGATGTTCTGACGGGCATAGAAGCCGGGCGCCAGCACCTTCACCAGAATCATGCCGCCCAGCCCCAGGCTGTAAGCCACCAGGGCACGGCGCGTCTGTTCTACATCCAGCGCCGTGAAGGCCCCGTGATGGAACAGGGTGGTGATCAGGGGGACGGCCAGCAGCGCCAGGCCCAGGGCTGCGGGCAGGGCCAGCAACAAGGTCAGGCGCAGGCCCCAGTCCAGGAGGCGGGCGTAGTCCTCGGTATTGGCGCTGGCGTGATACCTGGAAAGCGAGGGTAACAGGATGGTACCCAGGGCGGCGCCCAGCATGCCGGACGGAAATTCCATGAGCCGGTCGGCGTAATAGAGCCAGGAAACGCTGCCGCTGACCAGGAAAGAGGCGAAGATGGTGTTGAGCAGCAGGCTGACCTGGGAAACCGAGACCCCCAGGGTGGCAGGCGCCATGAGTTTGAGAATGCGCCGCACCCCCTCATCCTGCCAGGCTTGGCGCAGATTCAGGGAAATTCTCGGCAACATGCCGATTCTGGCCAGGGCAGGAAGCTGCAGGGCGAGTTGCAGCAAGCCGCCGATGAATACCGCCCAGCCCAGGGCCAGGATGGGTGGGTCGAACCAGGGCGCGGCAAAGAGGGCCATGCCGATGAAGCTCAGGTTGAGCAGCACCGGGGTGAAGGCGGGCAGGGCAAAGCGGCTCCAGGTATTGAGGATGCCGGCCGCCATGGCGACCAGGGACATGAACAGGATGTAGGGGAAGGTAATGCGGGTGAGCGTCACGGTCATGGCGAACTTGTCGCCATCGGCGGCAAAGCCGGGAGCGGAAAGCCAGACCAGCCAGGGGGCACAGACGACTCCAAGCAGCGTGACCAGCAGCAGCACGAAGGACAGGATCGAGGCCGTGTCGTTGATCAGGGTCCGGGTCCGCTCCTCTCCTTGCTGGTTGCGATATTCACCCAGGATCGGGACAAAGGCCTGGGAGAAGGCGCCCTCGGCAAACAGGCGGCGGAGCAGGTTGGGCAGTTTGAAGGCGACGAAGAAGGCGTCGGTGAGCACCCCCGCGCCAAAAGTCCGGGCAATGACGAAGTCCCGCACAAAGCCCAGGATGCGGGAGAGCAGGGTCATGCCGCTGACGGTGACGAGGGCGCGGAGCAGATTCATGGATAGGTGCCCGTTGCCTGGGCCGGGAGGAAAAGCCTGTGATTATAGGCCCTGGCCGGATTCACTCCGCCGGTCGGGCATCCTGGGCAAATGGCGTGCTTGCCGTTGCCTCCCGCGTCCCCGGCAAACCAGGGGACAGAGCAAGCTGGCGATCCGCCCCCCGGCAAGGAATTCCAGGCCATCAAAAGCAAAAGGCCGCAGTGCTGAGGCCTTTTGCTTTGCGGATGCGATTTTTGGTGCCGCTTGCCGGAATCGAACTGGCGACCTTTTCATTACGAATGAATTGCTCTACCAACTGAGCTAAAGCGGCACACATGTCTGTCGAATCGAACAGAGCGCCGGATTGTAGCTGGATAGCGCCTTCTTGTGAAGCTGCAGTGTGAAGCTGCGGTGAAGCTGCGGCGTTCGAATTCATGAGCCATCGATGCCCACTTCAGAGCGCATATGATGTGCCGTATTTTGTACAAGACCTGAGGATGTACAAGACCTGAGGAGTCGAGCATGGCCATTTCTGCCGGTGACGTGATTCCGCTGTCGCAAGCCAGGGCGAACCTGTCTGAACGGGCCTTCCAGGTGAAGGCTGGAGCCGAAAAGATCATCACCAAGAACGGTGAGAGCTACGTGGCCATCATCGACGCCCCGCGGCGGGACTATTATCACCAACTCGAGCGCGAACGAATCCACCTGCTGCTGATCGACGATGCCAGCCAAGGCCTTGCGGCTGTTGCAGCGGGCAAGGTCAAGGAGGCGCACAGCACATTGACTGACCGCGATCAAACGCCGCCGCGTTGCCAAGGCTGCTGGATAAGAATGGCTTCGCATCGTGAGCGCCAGGCATACCGTCAAACTCACGGGCAACTTCGAGCGCAATCTCGAGGAGATTGAGGCGGTCTGGGCCGAAGTAGCTCCGCACGCTTTCGAGGTGTTGCTGGACGAACTGATGGAGACCGCGAACTGATGGAGACCGTCATCCCCGATCTGGAGCGCTGCCCTGGTATGGGGCGCCTGGTTCTGGAGCGGCCGGCAGGCTCGGTTGAGGTCGCCAACGGCATTGCCCGCCTGACCCAAGCAACTTGGCTCTCTCGCCAAGGACGGCGAGTTGCGCGAGTTCGTGATGGCGCATTCTCACCCCGTGCCCGCGCGCATACTTCGCCCATCAATTGATGCGCGATGCTCGAAGCCAGGGGGGACAAGCAGGGCCATCCAGGCCCACTTCAGCGCATGTTGCAGGCTGCGGTCGTTTAGCCGCCGGGCGGCCCCGTCATGGGGCTCCTCAGGAGAACAGGGTTTGCCAGAGCCGGCGCACCCCCTCGATGTGGGGCTCCAGCAGGGCCCGCGGCAGGCGGGACTTGGGGGCGTCGTTGAGGCGGTTGATATGCTGCAGGCGCCGGTATTCGCGGTAGGCATTGCGGGCGCCTTCGGCCAGGTCGGCGGGGATCAGGCCCAGCTCGGCGGCCATCTTCAAGAGGGCGATGTTGCCCAGGTTGGCGGTGAGCTGCGGGTAGCGGTGGGCGTGGCCGAGGATGAGGTACTGAACCATGAATTCCACGTCGATGATGCCGCCCGGGTCCTGCTTCAGGTCGAACTGCTCCGGGTCGCGGCTGGCGTGGTTGTCGAGCATCTTCTGGCGCATGGCCAGCACCTCTTCCCTGAGCTTGGGCAACGCCCGGGGCAGGCACAGGATTTCCTGGCGGATCGCTTCGAAGCGTTCGCCCACGGCCGCATCGCCGGCCACGTAGCGGGCCCGGGTCAGGGCCTGATGCTCCCAGACCCAGGCCTGCCGCAGCTGATATTCCCGGAAGGATTCCAGGGACGTGGCGAGCAGGCCGGCTTCGCCGTTGGGCCTGAGGCGCAGGTCGGTCTCGAACAGGATGCCCGCCGGGGTGTGGCTGGAGAGCCAGGTGTTGATGCGCTGGCCGAGGCGGGTGTAGTTCTGCTGGGCGTCCGGGGCATCGTCATCATGGAGGTAGATGATGTCCAGGTCCGAGGCATAGCCCAGTTCCTTGCCCCCCAGCTTGCCATAGCCGATCACGGCAAAGGCGGGCTCGTCCCGGTGCCGGGTCTTCAGCTTGCTCCAGCACAGGCGCAGGGTGGTTCCCACCATGATGTCCGCCAGTTCGGTGAGGTGGTCGGAAATCTGTTCGATGCTGTGCAGACCGGCCAGGTCCTGGGCCAGCAGGCGGAAGATCTGGGCATGGTGCACTTCCCGCAGCAGGTCCATTTCCCGTTCCGTATCCCCGGCCGCATCGGCCAGGCGGCGTTCCAGGTCGGCCCGGAAGGCGGGCCAGTCGGTGGCCACTTCGAGCAGGCGCGGATCGAGCAGTTCGTCCAGCAAGATCGGGTGGCGGTTCAGGTAGGTGGCGGCCCAGGACGAGGTGCCCACCATGTCGGCAACCTTCTGCAGGGCCTGGGGATATTGCTGCAGCAGGGCCAGGTAGGCGCCGCGGCGGGCGATGGTCTCCAGGAAATCCAGGCCGCGGGCCAGGATCAGGTCGGGATTCTTGTGGTGCCGGGCCTGTTCCAGCAGGCGCGGGCCGACGGCATCCAGCCGTTCCCGGTTCGTGCTCGGCAACTGCTGGTAACGGCTGGAATGGCGCAGGGCTTCGAGCCGTTCCCAGGCCTGGGCCGGCTGGCTGAATCCCATGGCCTCCAGTTGAGCCATGGCGTTTTCCTGCTCCAGTTGCCCCAGCCACAGGGCGGCCAGGGGGTGCTCGCCTTCTTCCGGGTCGGAGAAGATGGCCTCGAAATGGGCACTCACCTTCTGCCGGTGGGCGTTGAGGCAGGCCAGCAGGGCCTCCCAGTCGGGGAAGTCCAGGCTCGCGGCGATCAGGGCGCGTTCTGCCGGGGTGTCGGGCAGCATGTGGGTCTGCTGGTCTTCGACATACTGGAGCCGGTGTTCCAGCCTGCGCAGGAATTCATAGGCCAGCCGCAGTTCCTGCTCGGTCTCCTTTTCGAGAATGCCCCGTTCGGCGAGCAGCTTCAGGACCGATAGCGTCGGGCGGACCTGCAGGCCCGGGTCGCGGCCGCCGCGGATCAACTGGAATACCTGGGCGATGAATTCAATTTCACGGATGCCGCCGGGGCCCAGCTTGATGTGCTCGGCCTTGTCCTTGCGCGCCACTTCCCGGCGGATCTGGGCGTGCAGGTCGCGCATGGCGTTGATGGCGCCGAAGTCCAGGTACTTGCGGAATACGAAGGGGTGACTCACCTGGTCGAGGGCAGTGATCCACTCGCCAAGGTGGTCTGCCGCATTGGCGCCGCTGTTCATCACCCGGGCCTTGATCCAGGCATAGCGCTCCCACTCCCGGCCCTGGGTGATGAAGTAGTTTTCCAGGGCGTCGAGCGAGCAGACCAGCGGCCCGGAGTCGCCATTGGGCCGCAGGCGCATATCCACCCGGAACACCTGGCCGTCGCCGGTGACTTCCCCCAGGGCGGCGATCAGGCGCTTGCCGAGGCGGTTGAAGAAGTCGAAATTGTCGATCTTTTTCGGCCCGGCGGTCTCCCCGTCCTCGGGGTAGATGAAGATGAAATCCACGTCCGAGGACACATTGAGTTCCCGCCCGCCCAGCTTGCCCATGCCGACTACCAGCAGGCGCTGGGGCCGGCCCAGGTGGTCGAGGGGCTCGCCATAGGTCTGCACCAGTTGCCGGTGGTGGTAGTCCAGGGCGGTGTTGGTGGTGACGTCGGCCAGGAGGGTCATGCTCTCGACCACCTCGGCGAGGGGCGCCAGGCCGCACAGGTCGCGCAATTCCAGGTGCGCCATGGCCTGCTGGCGCAGGCGGCGCAGTTGCCGTTTCAGGGTCTCGTCATCGGCCGCTTCAGGGCTGAGGGCCGCGAGCAGGAGGCTTTCCGACAAGGGGTGCTGCCATTCATGAGCCAGTTGTTCCGGCAGTTCCGGCCGGGCGGCGAAGAGCTGACGCAGGTACTGGCTGTGGGCAAGGGCGCTGGACCAGCGAGGATCGGGGATGTTTTCCATGGATTTTCCGGAGGATGGCAGGGGCTCGGGATAAAATGGCGGTCCCGCTTGTCTATATCCGGCCCATTTTAGAGAGCCTTCCTTACAGTTGGCAAAACCATTGGCAAAATTCTTTTCCCCGGAGCTGCGCTCCGCCTGCTATTACCGTCTGCGCTTTCTGTGGCCCTGGCTGGCCCGGCCCTGGGTGCGCACGACCTTGCGCTGGCTGGGCTGGGGGTTGCTGGCCTGTTACTTCGCCTTCGTGGCCCTGGTGCTGGTGCTGCGCTATGTGGTGCTGCCGGAAGTGCCGCGCTACCAGACCCGGATCGAGGCTGCGGCCAGTGCCGCCCTGGGGCTGCCGGTCAAGGTCGGCCATCTGGCGGCGCGCTGGGACGGCCTCAATCCCGGCCTGGTGCTGGAGGATGTGCGGATTTTCGATGCAGGGAACAACCCCGCCCTGACCCTGGAGCGGGTGGATGGCGTGCTGTCCTGGCAGACCCTGTGGCGCGGCCAGCTGCATTTTGCCCTGCTGTTGCTGGAGCACCCGGCGCTGCAGCTACGTCGCGATGGGGCCGGGAAAATTTTTGTGGCCGGCATTCCCACCGCCGGGAACGGCGATCCCCGCGCCTTGCAGTGGGTGCTGGATCAGGGCCGTATCCGCATCGCGGGTGCCACCATCGCCTGGGAAGACGAGTTGCGCCAGGCGCCGCCCCTGATTCTGGAAGACCTGAACCTGGAACTGGAGAATGGCGGCCGCCGCCATCGTTTTGGCCTGACGGCGCTGCCCCCGGCCGCGCTGGCGTCCGGCCTGGATATCCGGGGCGACCTCAGGGGCAATGCCGCCGACGCCCTGGAGCAATGGGAAGGCAAGATGTATAGCCGTCTCGATTACGCCGATCTGGCGGCCTGGAAGGCCTGGCTGGATTACCCGGTGGACCTGCCCCGGGGCAGGGGCGGCCTGCAGATCTGGGCCGGGCGGGAGGATGGAACGTGGCAGGGCACGGCGGATCTGGTGCTCAAAGACCTGCAACTACGCCTGGCTGAAAACCTGCCGGAACTGGATTTGCAGCATCTGAGCGGTCGGGTGAGTCTGTCCCAGGGGCCCGGCCAGCTGCAAGTGACGACCCGCCAGCTGACGCTGCAGACCCGCGCCGGCCTGAGTTTGCAGCCCCTCGACCTGGTGGGCGAGTGGCGAGGAGTGGCAGGCCAGCCGGGCCGGGGCAGCCTGACGGCGAATGATTTTGATCTCGGCGCCCTGGCCGCTCTGGCCGCTTATCTGCCCCTGGATGAGACGAGCCGCAAGCTGTTGGTGCGGCATCAGCCCCAGGGCCAGGTGCGGCAATTGCAGATGAGCTGGGATGCCCGCGAAGGGCAGTGGAAAAAGTACAGTGTCAAGGCGGCGTTCGTGGCGCTGGGCCTCAAGGCCGATGGCGCGCTGCCAGGCGCCCGCGGCTTGTCCGGTTGGATCGATGCCAGCGAAAAAAGGGGCCAGCTGCAACTGGATACCCGGGCTTCGGCCCTGGAACTGCCGGCCATCTTTGCCGAACCGGAAATTCCCCTGGAGCGTCTGCTCGCCGAGGTGAACTGGAAGCCGCAGGAGGAGGGCCTGGACATCAACATCGAGCGCTTCGATTTTAGCGGACCCCATGCCTCCGGCCAGGTGAGCGGCAACTACCGGACCGTGCCGGACGGCCCCGGCGTCATCGACCTGCAAGGAGGCATCCGCACGGCCCGGGCCGCGGAGCTTTGGCGCTTCATTCCCAAGGCGGTCAATGCCAATGTGCCGGCCTGGCTGCGTCAGGGCTTGCTGGCGGGCACGGGCTATGATGCCAGGCTGATCTTGAGAGGCGATCTGAAGCATTTCCCTTTCCGCGACCCGGCCCAGGGCCAGTTTCTGATTACCGCCAAGGCCAAGGATGTCACCCTTCACTATGCCGACGGCTGGCCCGCGATCGAAGGACTGGCGGCCGACCTGAGTTTTGGCGTGGGCATGGAGATCAAGGCCCACACCGGGCGGATTCTCGGCACCGAACTGAGCAATGTGAAGGCGGTGATGCCCGATTTCGATGCACCGGAAGCGCAGTTGCGGGTGGATGGCCAGGTCAGCGGTCCCACTGCGGAGTTCCTGCGTTTCATCGAACAAAGCCCGGTGACGCAAGCCCTCGACCATTTCACCGAGGGCATGAAAGCCCAGGGTTTGGGCCGGCTGGAACTGAGCCTCAATCTGCCCATGAACCATATTGCTGACACGAAGATCAAGGGGCGCTACTACTTTGATGATAATCAGCTCACTTTCATGGAAGGGTTGTCGCCGGCCAGTGGTATCAACGGGCGTCTGGATTTCACCGAATCCTCGGTGGAGGCCCCGGATCTGCGCGGCCAGTTTCTCGGCCAGCCCATGAAGCTGGCGGCGCTCTCCGAAGCCGGGGCGGTGAGTATCAAGGCTCAAGGGGGTTTTACCGTGCGTGAGTTGCGCCGCCAGATCGACCTGCCGCTGTTCGACCACCTGGCCGGAGGCGCGCCCTGGCAGGCCGAGGTCCGGGTGCGCAAGAAGAATGCCGATTTCACCGTCACCTCTTCCCTGCAAGGGCTTTCCTCCAGTCTGCCCGTGCCTTTCAACAAGACGGCCGGGGAAGCCTTGCCCCTGCGGCTGCAGAAGTCGCCCCTGGCCGGCAAAGGCACGCCGGAGCGCGAACAAATCAGCCTGAGCCTGGGCCAGCTGCTGACCGGACAGTTGATTCGTGTCCGGCAGGCCAACGGCTTCGTGATCGAGCGCGGCAGTGTCGGGGTGGGCGAGGCGCCGCGCCTGCCGGACAAGGGCGTGGCGGTCTACATCACCCAGGAGCGTCTGGATGCAGACCGCTGGCAAAAGTTGCTGGCACCGGCGCCTGGCGAGGGCAGCAAGCCGGATTCGGCCCCTCTGCCTTTGAACGTGGTGGTCGTGCAGACCCGACAGTTGACGGCCCTCGGGCATCAGTTCGGGGAGGTCAGCCTGCGCCTGCGGCCGGAGGGGGAGCGCTGGCGCGTCATGCTGACGGCCCGGGAAGCGGCGGGCGAACTGTCCTGGGATGGCGGCGGCCAGGGGCGGCTGACGGCCGACTTGAAGCGCCTGCATCTTGAAAGTGGAGAATCGGGCGGCCCGGCGGCCGAGGTGCTCGACAGCCTGCCGGCCATGGACATCAAGGTGGCGGACTTCAGCGTTGGCAAGCGCCGTTTCGGCCGCCTCGAACTGCGCTCCGAGAACGCCGGCGGGCGCTGGAACCTGAATCAGGTCGTCATCGACAATCCGGACGCCCGGCTGACGGGCAGTGGCACCTGGGACGTGCGTTCGGATCAGCGCACCTGGCTGGACTTCAAGCTCGATGTGGACGATACCGGCAAATTGCTGGAGCGTCTGGGCTACCCGGGGGCAATCCGGGGCGGTACGGCGACCCTGAGCGGCAAGCTCGACTGGGCCGGCTCGCCGCTCGCCTTTGATCCCGTCAGTCTGGGCGGGAGCTTGCAACTGGAGGCTGCCAAGGGCCAGTTCTCCAAGGTCAATCCTGGCGCCGGCAAGCTGCTGGGCCTGCTTTCCCTGCAGTCGGTGACCCGGCGCCTGAGCCTGGATTTTCGCGACATCGTCAGTGACGGTTTTGCCTACGACCGCATTACCGCCCGCATGAAAATCAAGCATGGCGTCATGCAGACGGAAGAGGATCTGCTCATTGCCGGGCCGGTGGGCAAGGTGTTGATGCGCGGCACGGTGGACATGCAGCAGGAGACCCAGAACCTGCTCGTCACCATGCAGCCGGATGTGGGCGGCACGGCGTCCATGGGGGCCGCCATGATCATCAACCCGGTCGTGGGCGCTGCTGCCATGCTGGCCCAGAACCTGATGCGAAACCCCTTGGACAAGGCGTTCAGTTTCCAGTACAGGGTCACGGGCAGCTGGGATGAGCCTCAGGTGGAGCAGATTCAGGCGGGTGCCGCCGCAACGGAGAAGGCCCCATGACGCGCCTTGGCAAGCAGGATGTCCGGCTGGCCGGGGTGCAGATGGTGTCCGGCCCACGGGTCGCCGACAATCTGGCGTGTGCCGCGCACTGGGTGCAGGAAGCCGTGGATCAGGGCGCGGAACTGCTGGTGCTGCCCGAATACTTTCCCATCATCGGGGCTTCCGACCCAGCCCGGCTGGCGGCGCGCGAGCCTTTTGGCAGCGGCCCGATCCAGGAATGGCTGGCAGAAACCGCGCAGCGTCACGGTATCTGGCTGTTTGCCGGCTCCATTCCCCTGCAGGCGGCGGCAGCGGAGAAAATGCTCAATTCCACCCTGGTCCTCGACCCCGGGGGCGCTTGCGTCGCCCGTTACGACAAGATCCATCTGTTCAGTTTCGATAACGGCAGCGAATCCTACGACGAGGCGGCCAGCATCGAAGCCGGGCATGCGGCGGTGGCCGTGGATACTCCCTTTGGCCGGGTCGGGCTTTCCATCTGTTACGATCTGCGCTTTCCCGAACTGTATCGGCAACTAGGAGAACTGGACCTGATTCTGGTGCCGGCGGCCTTCATTGAAACCACGGGCCGGGTGCACTGGGAAATCCTGCTGCGGGCCCGGGCCATCGAGAATCAATGCTATGTCCTGGCCGTGGGCCAGGGCGGACGCCACGAAAACGGCCGCCTCACCCACGGCGACAGCATGATCATCGACCCCTGGGGCGAAATCCTGGACCGCAAGGGCAAGGGGCCGGGGCTGGTGGTGGCCGAGCTGCGCCATGAACGCCTCGCCGGAATACGCCGCCAGTTGCCGGCCCTGCAACACCGAAAACTGGGCTGGCCCGCCATGCCCACCGCACAAGGATGATGATGAACCCTCAAAAAACCGTTTCAACGCAAAGACACCAAGAGCGCCAGGGGCCGCACAGGAAAATCTCCCGATCGTCCATGCCGGGGCAAGATGGCGTGCGCTTATCCGGCGCGGCTTTGTGGCTTTGCAAATCCTTGCGTCTTCGTGCCTTTGCGATGAGGTTTTCCGTATGAATCATCCCGCTGCTTCCTCCCCCCTGGCCCTGGCCGAAACGCTGCTGCTGAGTCCTTACAACCTGGACCTGGACAGAATCGCCCAGGTGTTTGGCCAGGTCATGAATCATCAGGTCGATTACGCCGACCTCTACTTCCAGTATTCCCGCTCCGAGTCCTGGAGCCTGGATGAAGGCATCGTCAAGTCCGGCAGCTTCAACATCGACCAGGGGGTGGGCGTGCGCGCCATTTCCGGCGAGAAGACCGCCTTTGCCTATTCCGACGACATCAGCATGGCCGCCCTGAGCGATGCCGCCGCCGCCGTGCGGGCCATTGCTGCCGCCGGCCAGGATGGCGGCCTGCCCCTCATGCGGGCGCGTGCCTTGCCGCCGGCTCTGTACGCGGCGGCCGATCCCCTGGCCTCATTGCCGGCCGAAGAAAAAGTGCGCCTGCTCGAACGCCTCGAAGCCTTCGCCCGGGCCGAAGACCCCCGGGTGGTGCAGGTCATGGCGGGCCTGGCAGGGGAGTGGGAGGTGATTCTGGTGGCGGGTTCCGACGGCCGCCTGGCGGCTGACGTGCGGCCGCTGGTGCGGGTGTCCGTGAGTGTCATCATCGAGGACCAGGGCCGTCGGGAGCAGGGCGCGGCCGGTGGCGGTGGCCGTTTCGATTACGCTTACTTCAGCGACGCGGTGCTCGCGGATTTTGCCCGCCAGGCGGTGCACCAGGCCGCCACCAATTTTCGCGCCCAGCCGGCCCCGGCGGGGCAGATGACCGTGGTGCTGGGCTCCGGCTGGCCCGGCATCCTGCTGCATGAAGCGGTGGGCCACGGCCTGGAAGGGGATTTCAACCGCAAGGGCAGTTCCGCCTTCTCGGGCCGGCTGGGGCAGCGGGTGGCGGCGCCGGGGGTGACGGTGATGGACGATGGCACCCTGCCGGACCGGCGCGGTTCCCTTACCATCGACGACGAGGGCAATCCCGGCCAGGCGACGGTGCTGATCGAGGACGGCATCCTCAAGGCTTACCTGCAGGACAGCCTCAATGCCCGCCTGATGGGGGCGCCCCTGACCGGCAACGGCCGGCGCGAATCCTTTGCCCACCTGCCCCTGCCGCGCATGACCAACACCTACATGCTGGCAGGCGACAAGGCGCCGGAGGAGATCATCCGCTCGGTGCAAAAGGGCATCTATGCCGCCAACTTCGGCGGCGGCCAGGTGGACATCACCAGCGGCAAATTCGTCTTTTCCATGAGCGAGGCCTACCTGATCGAAGATGGCAAGGTGACCACGCCGATCAAGGGGGCCACCCTGATCGGTAACGGTCCCGATGTCATGACCCGGATCTCCATGATCGGCAACGACCTGAAGCTGGACCCGGGCGTCGGCACCTGCGGCAAGGAAGGCCAGAGTGTGCCCGTGGGCGTGGGACAGCCGACGCTGCGCCTGGAGGGCATCACCGTGGGCGGGACTTCGGCCTGATCGCGAAGCGGCCGGCGAGGGCGAAAGAAGCCGCGCGGCCGGCAACCCCCGCGCTGAAAAGGAACCCCGACTTGGCACAAAAACTCGATTCGTACCCAAAACCGGGATGACGTGAAAGCCGGAGATAAACCTAATCCGGCAGTTACTCCCCCGTCCATGCGAGCGGCTCTGGGGGAGCCAGGGCAGAGGGGCGATCGGGTGATTTTCGCCACCCCATCGTTTGCAAACGCCTTCCAGCGCCTAGCCTAGGGCAACGGCTCCGCAATTGCGCCGACATGGCGTAAGGCCGCACGGATATGGCCGGTGCCTGCCGCCAGTTTGTCCACAGCGGCAGGCATCGGCGTCAAATATAGCGAGGCTTGATGATCTCCATCCAGGCGCCCGACTCGTTTTGGGTTTTGCGCATCAGTGCCCGATCACTTCGACCGCGCGGCGCAGGACGATGACCCGATGTGCTTTGTTCCAGCCTGCGAGCTTCGACAATAGTCCGAGCCGGTACGATCGTCGTGTCGATGCCCAGGAATTACGGCACATCGGAGCAAGGGTGCGCTGCTCTCGCGCAGGTAGCCGTCGAGCCAGCCCTCCCCTTCCTCTGCGGGGATCGCGAGCAGTGCCCGGCGCCGCGCATTCTCGTTGATCCCCTCGTTCATCCCAATCCCCAGAAATCTTGCTCACTTGCTTGATGGTATCGCAATAGAGATACATGATCTCGGAAACGGAGGATTCGATCATGGCCCATTCCACGATGCTGCACGTCCGGGTGGACGACGAAATCAAGACGCAAGCCAGCGAGGCGCTAGCAGCCATGGGGTTGTCAGTGTCCGATGCCGTGCGCATCCTGCTCAAGCGTATTGTGAACGACCAGGCATTCCCACTGGAGTTGAAGGTGCCCAATGCCCAGACCCGCGCGGCGATGGAAGATGCCCGTGCCATGGCCAAGGCGCGCTCCGCCCGTTTCGACTCTGCCGACGCCCTGATCGATGACCTCGAAAAAGCTCGCCAGTAGTAAGCGGGCACCGCCGCCCAGGGCGTGCGACTCCACCAAGGCTTTCCTCAAAGACTGGGAACGCCTCTCGCGCTCGGGACGCTACGACCTGAAACGGCTGAAAGAGGCGATGTTGCTGCTCATCGGAAACGATGCGCCGCTGGGTCCTGAATGGCTGGACCACCCGCTCAAAGGCGATCGGGGGGATCACCACGAATGCCACATCGGCGGCGACTTCCTGCTCATCTACCGCCTCGATGGCAACGCCAGCATCTTTGTGCGGGCGGGCACGCACTCGGAATTGTTCGAGGAGTGATCCGTGGCGATCGAATCATTGCCGACTTTCTCACCCGCCCGCCAGCGCTGGGAAGCCATCCCAGCCGGCATCCGCGAGCGGCGGCTGTCCCCCTGAGTCAGGATCGTTGTCGCCTCGATAGGATTCGAGCCTATTTCCGACAGTTGATCACCAAGCGTAGCACCTCTTCGTAGGCGACATTGGCGTAGAGCCCCCCGCCATCACGTACACCGGCACCTCGTGCAGCAATCTGCATCATCGCTTGCCCCGCGCACCGTCGGTGAACATGATTCCTATGATCGCAAAAAAATTGACAATCCAAACAAGATTGCCATCAAGAGTGCGCCCGGTACGGGTGCACGTAAAAACGGGCGCCGTAGCGCCCGTTTCAACTTCAAGGTCTCGTCAGGCGAGATTAGAAGCTGTGCTTCAGACCGACCTGGAAGCCATTCTGGTAGCCATTGCCAGCGTTGGTGGAGTCGGCAACAGAAGCGGTGCGGATGTAGTCGCCATCTTCGTCGTCGTTGCTGATGTCAGCATAGGCGGCATAGACATTGGTACGCTTGGACAAGCTGTAGTTGTAACCCAGAGCCCACTGGCTGGAATTGCCTTCCCGGTCGTTCAGCTCGAGCTTGGAACGGTTGTAGGAAGCCAGTACGGAGTGCTTGCCGAAGGGAACGGTTACGCCCAGACCCCAGGTCTTCAGCGTCAGGTCGTCTTTAGTGACACCGAACTCCTCGTACTTGTTGTCGTCATAGTAGGCGGCGAGCTTGGCCACGCCGAAGTCGTAGGTGCCACCCAGGGTCCAGTTGATGATCTTCTGGTCGTCGAGGCCAGGCACGTCGTTGTTCAGGTCGATCTGGTGAAAGTTCAGGGCGACGTCGATGGGGCCGTTGGTGTAACGGGGCATGACGGCGATCACGGTGTTGTCGCCGATGTTGCCAATGTTTTCTTGCTGAATGGCGTTGTTGGAGTATGCCACTGTCACATTGAAGCCGGAGAAGCTGGGGGAAACGTAGGCCACGGCGTTGTCAAGACGGGTGGGGTCGAACAGGTTTTCACCACCCGCATTCACGCCAGCTGCGAACACGTTACGGTACTGACCCACGGTGCCGGCCTTGAAGGGATCAATGGTGGACATGAAGGAGTACTTGGGGGTGTACAGACGGCCGGCGATGACGGTACCGAAGCCGCCGGTCAGGCCCACGAAGGCTTGACGGCCAAACAGACGGCCACCTTGGGTGGAGTTGCCGGTGTCAGCCGCGAAACCGGCTTCCAGGGTGAACAGAGCCTTCAGGCCGTTGCCCAGATCTTCGGTGCCCTTGAAGCCCAGGCGGTTGCCGGCGGTGATGCCGGAGTCGATGGAGTTCTGGTTGTCAATGTTGTCATCGATGTTGTCGCCACGGTGGGCATAGCCCATGTCGATGGAGCCGTAAATCTGCACATTGGATTGCGCAAAGGCAGCGGAAGAAGCCAGGCCGGCGATGGCCAGAGCGATCAGTTTCTTTTGCATTGATGAATCTCCTTAGTGGTTTTGATTTGGCCTTGCCATCTGGCCCGGCCAACCTTTACCTCTCGGATAGAGAAGTTGGCTGGATTTTGGCAAACAGGGCCGGGCCGGGCAAGGTGTATGTGGCGCTGACGGCGATGTGCCGCAGCGATTGTTGTTTTTCTGCAACTCAGGCCTGAAGGGGAGCCTCACGCGTCTGGATCAAGAGTGTTGCAAAGTTGCTACATAAAGAATTTTCGCTGCGGTCGGTGTCGATGGCGCGCTTGTTGGTGTTTTTCCGCCGCCTCAGAATGGGCAGCGACGGGAGAGAGAGTTTCGTCGTCCGCATTACTACAACACTACAACAACTATTTTGAAGGGCTGCATCAGCCCGCCTCCCAACCTTTCAAGGAGCTTCACATGCAGAAAAAACTGATCGCCCTGGCCATTGCCGGCCTGGCTTCTTCCGCTGCCTTTGCGCAATCCAGTGTGCAGATTTACGGTGCCATCGACATGGGCTATTCCCATCGGGGTGATTCCTTCCTCAGCGGTGTCGATAGTCAGAACGCCATCGACTCGGGCATTTCCGATGGCAACCGTCTGGGCTTCAAGGGCAGCGAAGATCTGGGTAACGGCCTGAAGGCCCTGTTTACCCTGGAAACGGGTTTCCTGACGGATACCGGCCTTTATGACGGTTTTGCCGGCGGTGGGGTGTTCACTCGCCAGGCGGTGGTGGGTCTCTCCAGCGATAGCATGGGTACCGTGCTGGCCGGCCGCATGTTCTCGCCGCAATACGCTTTCCTGACGGCCCTTGACCCCTTCGGCGAGGGCACCGTGGGGACTTATCTGAACACCGTGGGTAACGACGTGAGCGCCGGTCTGACCGTCATCCCCCGTCTGAGTAATGCCGTGTCTTACATTTCACCGACGTTCTCTGGCTTTAATGTCACGGCGGTCTATTCCTCTCATGGTGACGTGAATTCGACTCAGGACCGGGTCGGCAATAGTGATAACAACAACCGCGTCTATGGGGTTCTGCCCCGTTACACCAACGGCCCCATCGATATCGGCCTGAATTTCCACCGCATCGATTTTGGCGAGGATACCGGCCTGGGCCTGGATGATCTGCGTAACTGGACGCTGGGCGGCAGCTATGATTTCGAAGTCGTGAAACTGGCTGCTTTCTATGCGGATACCAAGATCGCTCCGCTTGTCGGTGACGATCTGAAGATCAAGAGCTGGATGGTGGGTGCCACCGTGCCGTTCGGCCGGCATGCCGTCAAGGTTTCTTACAATCAGTCCAAGGCCGAGCAGGGCAGCCTCGACGGTACTTCCAAGCAGTGGGCGCTCGGCTATAACTACAGCCTGTCCAAGCGGACCAGCCTGTACACCGCATTTGCCCAGATCGACAATGATCGCGAAGCGAATGACCTGGTGCGTTCCAGCGCGGCTAATGACGCTTCCAACGATGCCACTGTGGGGGGTTATCAGAACGGCTTCAATGTGGGTGTGATGCACACTTTCTGATCGCTTTTACGAGCATCGAAAGATCAAACGGGCGCTGCGGCGCCCGTTTTGCTGGAGACAAGCGGCAAGCTGGAGTTCTTGCTCAAATGTTTTCTTCGGGTGAGGGGGCTTTCTTGCTGCGGCTTCGGGGGGCTGCCGGTTTTCGGG